>CAZHQP010000105.1:0-6419 GCA_964534735.1 uncultured Roseivirgaceae bacterium | reverse complement strand
GTAGCATCCATGTTCGTGAACAGACTGAACATCTTGCTTGAAATAGTTGCCTGCGTGGTGAAAGTTTCATCACCTGTATACTTTTCAAAAAACCTGGTTACTGCCTCACCTTGTGCGAATGCACCTGTTCCTGCTGCGATCAATGCCAATACTATAATTGCCTTTTTCATATTCTTAGTGTTTTAAAATCTTTCTATAAATTCTTCTTCTCTTTTACTTTATCTTCTGCTTCATTCAATACGTTGATCTTTTTTGCATCGTTCTCAGCTGCGGTGAACCCTTTTGAGATCATCATCAAAGCCTTCTTTGTTTCTTCCAATGCCCGTTTCGGATCTTCGATGGTGGCAATATCATGCGTTTTGATAATCTCTTTGCGAACAAAGAAGATTGCAGCAGCCACAACAGCAATTCCTGCCGCTATCCGAAGACTGGTTTGCCAAAGATTAATTGTTCTTCCACCTCCGGAAACAGGAAGCTTTTTGATAACTTCTTTCTCAAATTGCTCACTTGTTGATTTTTGTTTTTGCTCATCGAAATAGGTGAACAGCATTGCGGTTTCCTTAAATCGTTCCGGCACATGGTGCGTGCGGAACCAGTTGCGCAAACGTTCCTCCTCTTCCAGGGATGTTTCACAATTCCAGTATTTTTTGATCAGCTCTTCTAGTTGATTAGAGTCCATACGCGTTGATCTTCATCAGTTGTTCCTTCACATAATTGCGGGCCCGAAACAGGTTAACTTTCACCTGGTTCATGTCAATTTCCATAATCTCGCAAATCTCATTGTACGTGTACCCTTCAACATCGCGAAGGTGAATAACCTGCCGTTGTTTTTCAGGCAGTGCTGCAATCAGTTGATTTACGTGTCTCATACTTTCACTGAGTTCTGTTTTAACATCCGGTGTTCTGTCTGTAAGCTGAATGTGAAAGCTTCTCTCAAGTGATTCAGTCCCCTTTCGCTGGTTAGCACGAAGCTTATCAAGCGAGAGGTTCTTGGTGATCCGCATGCACCATGCTTCCATATTTTCGATGGTATGCATTTGCTCACGGCCATTCCAAACCCTGATCAAAACTTCCTGATCTACATCCTTTGCATCATCGTCATTGCCCAGCATGCGCAGTGCAAAGCGAAAAAGCTTGTTTTTAGCAGGCAAAACACGGTCTTGAAAAGCCTCGAGGTTCATGTATTCAAATCCAATAAGCAGACGCTGGATTAGGTGAGTTGTTACAAGATTGAGTGAAATATTTTAAGAAGACAATTAATACCGCAAAAATCACTTCTTTCTCCTGGATTTTGCCTCACGCACAAGCTTGGCATCAATGTTTTCTTTGGTGATCAATTCATAGTTTCCTTTGCCTAAGGCAGCAATCTCTTCCAGGCTTTGTGCTGACGCGCTGCCTGCTCCAAAATTAAAAACCGTGATAAAAATATCTTCTTTCGAGAAGCGCTCGATCAGTCTTTTGGTTTCTTCCGATACAGGAAATTCTCCGTCTGTTGCCAGGATGATGCGGTTGTTGCCTGCCCTAATATAATTCCTGTCAGCCACTTCATAGGCCAACGCGATAGCTGAGTTTCCATCGGTTGTTCCTTTCGACCGGAGCTTTTCGATAGCTTTCTTAATCTTTTCCTGCTCTTTAAAGGAAACGGGCTTGAGCAAAACTTCCGGTTTACCGGAAAAAACTACAAGTGACAATTCATCTTCTTTTCGCATCATGCCCAGCAAGTCAAGCACTGATTTTTTCAACAAAGGCAACCTGTCGGCACGATTCATTGAACCCGAGACATCGAGCAGTAACACCATATTATTGGTTGCATAACCCTCCATGCTGCGGATATCTTCATTGGGACGATCAAGGTATATCGTGTCATGCTTCTCACTATAAATTGTATCGGTTGATGCAGTGTTTTTTGGTCCGGCAGAAGATGGTGGTTGAGAGCCGGGCACTGTACTTTCCGGCAAATGATTTGCTATGACCGGTTTTTGTTCAGCATTTGATCTCACCGGAAATTCATCGGATCGCTGAGGCGGCTTTGGTCCGCGTTCGAGGATGAATAACTCAGGCTCATATATCGTTTGAAGCAATGGAACCTTCGCCAGCTCACAGAATTTGTTATAATCACGCGCAACATTATTAAACATGTACACATAGCTGTGGTACGGATGGCTATAGCTTAAAGGCGACAGGTTTGAAATCTCAAATTCCGGTTCGGTAAATTGTTTGGAGTCGTTCGGCAAATCTTCGTAAGGAGTGTATGGACAATTGCCATTGTTCCGACCAATCTTTTCAATTCCTTTCAAATTTGCATACTCATCTGATATAATCACACGGATAAGATTCTTGATTTTATCCGGATCAGGTTTCTGAGTCTGATCCCCCAGGTAAAATGCACGGGCTTTAAACAACTCAGTTTTATCAGCATCTACAAGCTGTAGCAACGCTTTACCGGATAAATTCCATGAGCCAGTTGGCTCAGCAACTTTATATGATTCAAATATCTTTCTAACGTCTCCATACAATACTTCCTTCTTTTCATGAAAAAGATCTGTGATTATTTTGTAGCGCATCACAATCTCATCGAGTCGCTTCAGATTATCTTTTTCATAGCTCTTTAGTTCAGTTTCCTGATCCAGCGCGATGCTTAACTGATTCATCTCATTCATGATCCGCATCAAAACCTCTGCCTGATCATTAAGGGATTTCCGATACGACTCCGGAATAGCTTTGTTCTCTGCAACAACTTTCTGCAAATACGAAACGGGGATCTCGAAATCCTTTAATTCAAAAGTCAATCCGCCCTTCCCTTTGTATGATGTCAGGTCACGGTAATAGTTTGTGCTTCCATACAGGTTCGAATACAGGCGCTGCAAATGATCGGTTTGGCGAACGCATTCATTGATATAATCAATAAAGTTTGACAGAGATTTAAAGGTCGAAGCAGGAATTGTGATTGCCTGAGGCTTTACGGTAAGCGTAGTGTATGGAATATCCTGAAAGGGATCAGTTTTAAGTTCAATCTTTTGCTGCTCCGTTTTGATTTCAAAAGTCGGCACGTACGTCAGTGCAATCAAACCTCTATAATCATTTTGAGCATAGCCAATAAAGCTGTTGTAGAAAGAGATCAGAACACCGTTATAAGAATTGATCAAACTCATGTAAACATCGTTACTATGCTCATCCGATTGCTGCGCTTCGTAGGAATATCCATCCAAACCGTTCCGTTTCGTTTGAAGCAGCATCGCCACTCCTTCTTCAAACGATGAGATCATGGATGATGCAGGATATTGAATTCCATTGGTTGAAACTTTGTTGCTTACATATTCCTGTGACTTCAAAATACTTTCTTTCAGCTTTTCAACCGGCCAGCCGGAATGCGTTTTTTCATTCAGGTTATAGCTCCAGGAATCAAGCATGACAGTTTCATGCGCAATACGTTCCTGCATTTGTTTGATTGTTGTTGCATAAGGACTTGATTTTAATGTTTGAAGTTTACTATAAACAGTTTGAACAGAAGAATATAAGGCCAGTCTTTTAGTTCTATAATCAGATAAGTCTTTCAACAATGTATTGATCAACTCTTCCGCCTTCCTGTAATCATCCGTTTTGTAGTCCTCCAGCTTGTGATAGGTATCAAGCGCTTTACAATTCATGTCAATTTCCTCAGCTGCTTTTCGCAATGCCTGAAGTTTGCTTTTTAGGTTTGCATCATCAGCACTTACTGAGCTTTTAAGTGCCGCATTATAGTAATAGTCTTCCAGTTGAACCGGGCACGTAAACCGGATGGTTCGTTTGTATTTACTGGTGCGGTATTGTTGCAGATCTTCGTAGTAAGTTTTAATTCGTCCAAAAACGGAAGACTCTTCTTCACCTGATTTATTTGCATATTCAACATACGAATTGAGCGCTTTTTGCTGCGAAGCGGTAATGGATTGAGCTTCCATAATTAAAGGCACGAATAACAACAGAAAAATAAAACGGTAAATCATCTCTTAAACTTACAGTTTTTAGGTCTCGATTGGAAGTTGTAAATTATGTGCACGACAGATCTTTATGGAAGAGCAGGACGAAATAATCGTTTTTCAACAGTTTGAAAATGCAATTGATGCAAACCTTGCCAAGACCAAGCTTGATGCACACGGCATTCCCTGCTTCCTTACCGAGGAAAATCTGGCAAACCTGTATGTCGGTCAAAGCTTTATGTTATTCGGTGTCCGGTTGCACTTATTCAATAAAGATTCAGTCCGGGCAAGAGAAATCCTCAACGACACGGTTCTGAATGTAGAGCCGCATGTTTGCCCGCAATGCAGATCAACCCATGTGGAGCTGGAGTACTCACGGAAATTCGCAAATCGCTTCTTAACTGTACTCTCCTTTTTTATCGCTTCTCTTCTTCCAATCAAAAAAGTTTATCGCTGTCAGGATTGTGAGTTTGAGTTTTAAAACTTTACAAATATTTAATCTTACCAAATCAACGACTTCATTTCACTGAAGCAGATTTATTAATGGCAAAAAAAAGGTCTGTGAGAACACAGACCAGAATTATTGACCTGTGCAGACACAGGTCAGTGTTATTAATTACTTCTTCACAACCGTAAATTCCACGCGCCTGTTATTGGCACGGCCATCTTCGGTATCGTTTGTTTCGATGGGCTTGCTTTCGCCATAGCCATGGGCAGTCATGCGGAAAGCATCAATTCCCTGACTGACGATATAGTCCACCACCGATTGTGACCGGCCTTGAGATAAGTTCAAATTATAATCATCAGATCCTTTGCTATCGGTATGGCCGGAAATTTCAATCTCTACGGTTGGATTATTTTTAAGGAACTCCACTACCTTATTAAGCTCAACAAATGATTGACTTTTTAAAGTCGTTTTATCGAAGTCAAAATAAATGTTTTTCAAGCGTACAGTAAGACCTACTTCAATTGGCTGTAAATACAAATCTTTTATAATCGGAGTATTCTCTTCATCGATAACTTCAGAACTATCGGTTGCATTCAAATAGCCTTCTGCGGAAGCGGTTAACCGGTAGGTTCCTAATGCTTTGATTTCCTGCTCATACTTTCCGCCTGCGGCTGCAATCTTAAAATTAACTTTGCGATCATTCTTCAAAACAGCATCCACCTTTGCCGTGATTGGTGTATTGGTCTTGCTGTCGTAAACGGTACCGGCTAACATCAGCTTCTTCGCCACCGGTGTAAGATAAATATCAACCGTAACGGTAGTGTCATTTCCCAATCCTGCGGGAAGTGTAAGCGCAAGGTCTTTCGGTAAAAATCCATTCAGGGAAGCATTGATCGTATATGAGGTAACTTCCGGGATACGCGTTTCATACTTTCCGAAAGCTGAAGCTTTCAGATTTTTAGGTTCTTTTTCAGCTGCAGTAACCACAACATTTGCCGGAATTGGCTGATTGGATTTCTCATTATACACAACTCCCGTAATCATGATCTTAATATCACGCGGGATAAGCTTGAAGATATCCAGGTTATCACCATCGAGCGTACTGTTTGCACGGCTGTTAAAGATGTGACCTTCTTTGTCTATGCAAAAATAAAATTCATCCGCAGCAGTATTAATCGGAGAGCCCATGTTTATGGGTGTGCTCCAGTTCTGCCAGCTGTCATCCAAACGGGTAGTTTTATAAATATCAGCCTTACCTCTCCTTCCCGGTGCATTGCGATCGCTTGCGAAATACAAGGTCTTATCATCAAACGAAATGAACGGTCCGAAGTCATCATCTTTTACTGAGATATTCAATTTCTTAGGAGCTGTCCAGTTACCGTTTGCTTCCAGGTTACTTACATACAGTCCGCTGCGCGGGCCTTGCGGAGTTGTTCCGAAAAATACAATCATGTGCTTGGCATCAGACGAAAGGCTGGCGCCATAAAACTTTCCTTTGTTAAGCTCTTTAAAGCCTGGGACTTCCAGTTCCTTGATTGTATTGCCCGTAACAATTGAAAATCCTTTCGAATCCTTTCCGCGACCACCTTTGATAAAAAGTGATCCGTCAGGCAGCGCACTGAAAACCTGGTTGCTGTGGTGAATGTTAAACGGTGCAGTTAAATGTTTTGCAGGTCCCCACTCTCCTTTTTCGTTTAAGGTTGATACCCACACATCATCACTGCCTTCCCGGCCAAATGTATTTTCAGGATGGTTATGAACGAAGAAGTACAGCTTCTTTCCGTCCTGTGAAATGATGGGTGCAGCCTCGTGATAATGCGTATTAACTTCTTTACCCAGCTTCACCAATTCATACCGAGGCGCAAACTCCTGCGCTGAAAGTGAAGTTGATACGATCAGAAGAATTAATCCGATAAGATTTGTTTTCATAATTATGAGTTGTGGGGATTTAAAAGAACCCGCGGCCGCTCATTTGAATACCTACCAGGATAAGCAATAAGGCGATCAGGTTAAAA
>CAZHQP010000104.1:1328-8878 GCA_964534735.1 uncultured Roseivirgaceae bacterium | reverse complement strand
CTGAGGGAAGAGAGCGCAGTTACAAAGTGATTACGCTTAAGGATGACAAGATTACCGAAGAATTATTGACGGAAATCACAGGAGCAGAAAAAAACAAGCTGTTTCCAACCAACACGGCAATGGTTGTTAACGACTTTCTTGTTGAGCACTTCCCGGACATTACCGACTTCTCATTTACCTCAAGCGTTGAGCAGGAGTTTGATGAGATTGCAGCAGGTAAGCTCGAGTGGAAGAAGATGATTGATAACTTCTATCGTCCATTCCATAAAAAAGTGCAGGTAACAGAACTTGTTGAACGCTCTGCTGCCGGTAAAAACCGTGAACTTGGTGTAGATCCAAAAACCGGTAAGAACGTTTATGTGAAACTTGGTAAATTTGGTGCGTACGTCCAGGTAGGCGAGAACCCCGATGACAATGGCGGTGAGAAGCCAAAGTTTGCCAGTTTGCGTCCGGGTCAGTTTATTGAAAATATTTCGCTTGAAGATGCACTTGAGCTGATGAAGCTGCCACGCCAGATGGGCGACTTTGAAGAGAAGCCTGTTGTCGTTGCGATTGGTCGTTTTGGTCCCTATGTTTCGCACGATAAGAAGTTCGTTTCCATTCCGAAGGAAAAAGATCCGTATACCATTACGTACGATGAATCGGTTGAGCTGATTCAAAATAAGCGGATTGCGGATGCCAACAGAACGATAAAGTTGTTTCCTGAAAACACTGATATTCAGGTTCTTAACGGTCGATTTGGTCCGTACATCAAGGCGGGAACCAAGAACGTTAAGATCCCGAAAGACAAAGATCCAAAGGAGTTAACACTGGAAGAATGTGTTGAACTTGCTGCCAATGCACCGGAGAGAAAAGGTCGTTTTGGCCGGTTCGGTGCCAAGAAAGCAGCAACTCCTGCTGCCGAACCTGCAGCAAAGGCGCCTAAGAAAACAGCCGCTAAGAAGACTGCTGTAAAGAAAACTCCGGCAAAAAAAGCAGCCGCTAAGAAAGCAGCTCCGAAAAAGAAAAAGGAATAATCCTTCACCATAGCCTGATGAAGAAGAGACTAGTTGTTCTTACCGGTGCCGGCATCAGTGCCGAAAGCGGTATTGCAACGTTTCGCGATTCAGGCGGACTATGGGAAGGGCATCGGGTTGAAGATGTTGCGACACCGGAAGGCTGGCGCGCAAATCCCGATCTGGTTCTGGATTTTTATAATCAACGCAGAAAGCAGGCCCTTACTGTAAAGCCTAATCGCGGGCATCAGATTCTTAAAGAGCTCGAAGATCAATTTGATGTAACCATCATTACACAAAACGTTGATGATCTCCACGAGCGTGCCGGTTCAAAAAATGTAATTCATCTTCACGGAAGTTTGTTTGAATCAAGAAGTACGTTAGATGAAAATTTGATCTATAGGATTGAAGGATGGGAGCTCAAGCTGGGAGATACGTGTGAGCGAGGTTCACAGCTCCGGCCAAACATTGTATGGTTTGGCGAGATGGTGCCAATGATTGAAGTCGCTTCACGGATTGCATCCGATGCGGACATCTTTTTGATTGTGGGTACGTCAATGGTAGTTTATCCTGCTGCGGGATTGGTCCATTATGTAAGACGTGAGATTCCCAAATTTGTGGTTGACCCTAATCTTCCGGATGTTGGATCTATTCCGTTCACCACCATGATCGCTGAAAAAGCCAGCATCGGGATGGAGCTTATCAAACAAAAATTAATTGAACTATGATGCTCGCAGTCGACATTGGCAATACAGACGTAACGCTTGGATTGTATCGCGAAAACAAGTGGGCACATATCTGGCGGCTGTCGTCTGCGCTTCATCATCCTGAATTGTTTTATGGTATCAAGCTTCGCGAGTTTTTCTTTGAAGCCGGACTGCGAACAGATGAAGTCAAAAAGATCGTGATCAGCAGTGTTGTGCCGGATCTTACAGAAAGGATCATCCATGTTGTTGAGACATTGTTTGGAAGACAACCGATCACTCTCGGTCCGGACATTTATTCAAGATTGCCAATCGGAGTTTTAAATCCGTATGAGATCGGATCAGACCTGGTATGTAATGCGGTTGCCGCGTACATGCGGTTTAAGGCAAATTGTATCGTGGTGGATTTTGGAACAGCACTTACGTTTACTACAATCGATTCGAAAGGTAAGATCCTGGGAGTCGCTATAGCGCCCGGATTAAAAACGGCAATTCGATCATTATCTCAAAACACGGCTAAACTTTTTGATGTGCCGTTAGTGCTGCCAGATTCGGTACTCGGAAAGAACACGGTGCATGCAATTCAGGCCGGAATTTTAATCGGTTATGAAGGACTTGTCAGTTCGATGATCAGGCGAATTAAAACTGAATTGAATGATCCATCATGTGTTACCGTTGCAACAGGAGGATTGTCATCCATCATTACTTCGCTGAAAAATCAGTTTACAGAAGTTGATACAAACCTGACGCTTAACGGTTTAAAACTGATAGGTGACACGGTAGTCTGAATAAGAGGTTACTTTTGGCCCGGTAATTGAATCATTTCAGCGAAAGCATTTTTTAATTATTTTGCAAGGTCATCCACTTAAAACAATGCCTAATTTACGGTTTACCCCCATTTTTCTGCTGTTTCTCATTGTGGCTGTATTGCCAGCTGCGGCACAAAAAGTTAAGTATAAAGACATTTACGCGTTACTCAGCACCAAGCAGTACGATCAGGCTGAGCCATTTTTGAAAACTTACCTGAAAGAAAATCCTGATAACCCAAACGCGTATTTATTCATGGGTACTATCTACAATGAGAAGATTGCAAACGATGATATCCTTACGCAAACTGACCGTGCAATCCAGCACATGGATTCAGCTATCCTGTATTATGATAAAGCTCAAAAGCTGCTGACTGATAAAGAGATCAAGAAGAACAAGGAGTACTACGAGAGTTATAATAAACGGGATCTGAGTACGGGTGAGTTTGGCGTAAAGCTCGACTATGTTCAGTTTGACATTGAGAAAAGAATAACCGGGTTGAGAGAACAGATCGACAAAATTAAAATGGTGAAATATTATTTCACAAGTGCGGAGTCGCTGTATAAGCGATCACAGGAGGTATTCCTGGTTATTCAGCAAGGCTATCCAGGATATCGCGAACTGTACCTCCGTGCAGATGAGGCTACCATAAAAAATCTTTCAGCGCTCGCATTGCGTTTTGATTCCTGCACGAAAGCTTTTGAAAATTATAAGGTGAGCCTGAGTAATTATGGCAAGACCAGGTATAACCAAAAATGGAGTCTTCAGGATATCGAAAACTTTAAAGCTGATGGTCAGGCAACAACCGATTTCTATAAAGAGGATGTTCGGGTATGGGATTATAAAACGTTTGCCAATCAGGTGCTAATTGTTATCGACAAAGAAGTAAAGCCCGTGCAGGATAACCTGGTGAAATATGACATGGAGATCAATAAACTGAAAGCAACACTTGAAAAAGATACAGTTTCAGTAAAAGCGGAGCTTGCCAAACTCATGCAGGCATCCATGAGTGATCAGCTTAAGAAATTTGATTCGTCACCGCTGCCGCTGGATGTCTTTGCCTTGAAGATCGCTGATCTCGCGTATAAATCAACGTTAATTGAAAATAAGAAAGCACATAAAGCAGATGACGTCCATGTGCGACTGGCAGCTGTGCAAACAGAGCTTAAATATCTTAATCATGCGGATAGCGCAGCAGTGCAACTCTCAAACCGTAACCTGGATGAAGATATTATCAACTACCAGCATTTTGTAAACACTACTTTCACCAAAGGCGATATCCTCAAAAGCTATGTGCACACGATGAAAGATCACATCAGCCGAGAAAAGGCTGCCAAGGAAGCTGAACTGAAACTGAGGGCTGAATCAATGAATTGGTTAGTCAACGGCAGTGATTCTATCCCGTTGTTTACTGAGCCTGTTCGGGTAACTAACAAATACAAGCCGCTGGTGATTGTTCAGGATAAGTACACGGCAGGACTAACATTTACGGATTCAGTTTCAGGCACAGGCTATTTTTACAGCATTCCGCCCTCACATAAACCGGATGTTAAGGTTCAATTTGCGATTGATAAGCTGAATCTCCGTGAGAAAAGACTGTCGTATATTCATTCTTTTGTAACAGCCGATCCGGCTGCACAAATTTTCTTTGCGGTGATTTACGCGGAATACAAAGATAAGGCAGGAAAATATCCGGCAACCGTAGCCAAGATCTATAAATCTGATGGCTTATCGTGGAGCAGCAATTTTATGTTTGATTTCATACCAACAGAGATCAATTTCATTCCCGATACCGGAGAACTCGTGGTTAAATCAAGCGGTGATGCAATCGCCCGGGTTGACAAGAATGGTAAGTTGATGAAGTAATTTGCTTGCGTCGCTTCGAGCGTATAAATCCAGAATCAAAGTAATAATCTATCTGCGAGAAGTTTCATGAATATTTCAGATTGAGATTTCTCACGGCATTTTCTCCACTTCATAGCGTAGCTTTCAACACTCGAATTTACGGACTAATGAAAGAATAGATACCCGGCAAAGATCCCGGCCAGGATCCCAAATAAATCTGCAATCAACGCACCCTGTACGGCATAACGGGTTTTGCGGATGTTAACGGATCCAAAATATAAAGCCATAATGTAGAACGTTGTTTCTGCAGCTCCACGGAAGATTGCACCCATATTGCCAACAAATGAATCCACTCCGTGAACTCTGGCAATATCAGCCATCATTCCGCGTGCACCACCACCGCTCATAGGTTTCATAAGAGCTACCGGAAGTGCAGGAACAAAATCAGTATTTATTCCAAAAAATGTTAATGCTATTCGAACACCCTCTGTTATATAGTCCAGTGTTCCGGAAGCGCGGAACATGGCTATCGCCACCATGATTCCTACCAAAAAAGGGATAATTTTAATGACGGTTTCGAAACCTTCTTTTGCACCTTCAATAAATGTCTCCAATACGGGTATTTTTTTTGACATCCCCATTCCGATGAAGGTAACAATCGTTCCTATGATGAGAATACCAGCCAATAAGTTAGACTGTGTTTGTAGATCAGTTTGTGAAAGTCCTGTTGCATACCACACTCCGAGACCTAGAATACCAATCATTCCTAATAAATACCCCAATAAAACAGGATCAAACAGGTTTATTCTCTGACGTATGGATACATAAATCAACCCGGCTAATGTTGCACACGAATGTGCGATAAGAATCGGAATGAAGATGCTCGTAGGATTCGATGAGCCCATCGTTACCCGGTCTGCAATAATTGCTATCGGGATAATTGTTAACCCGGATGCATTCAGGACCAGGAACATAATCTGTGCATTGGAGGCTGTATCTTTTAGCGGGTTGAGCTCCTGCAATTCCTTCATCGCTTTAAGTCCGATAGGAGTGGCTGCGTTATCCAGTCCAAGCATGTTGGCACTGAAGTTCATAATGATCGCACCATTAGCCGGGTGATCTTTCGGAACATCAGGAAATAGCCTTGAAAAGAATGGACCAAATAGTCGGGCGAGAATTGCTACCATTCCGCCACGCTCACCAATTTTCATAAGGCCCAGCCACATCGTCATGACCCCGGTAAGACCAATAGAAAGCTCCGCTGCATTTTTTGCAGATGCAAACGTTGCTTCCATCATGCTTGGAAATACGGTTGTGTCCTGGAAGATTACCAACTTGATCAGTGCAACAACAAAGGCAACTAAAAAGAAGCCGATCCAGATATAATTCAGCATGCTACAAGTTAAGCAAGTTGAGCGTATGGCAAGCGGCAATACCGGCAGTTTCCGTGCGCAAACGGGAAGGGCCAAGCGCCACCTTTTTATACCCGTGTTTGATCGCCAGCTCAAGCTCAGTGGGAGAGAAGTCGCCTTCAGGACCGATCAATACAGTGTAGCTGCTTTTTGGTTTTGCAACCTTAAAAAGCTCGTTCGGATTGCTTTGATCAACGTAGGCAATGAATTTATCGCTTGAATTTGATTGAGAGATAAACTGATGTAACTCCTTGATTGAATGTATTTTAGTAAAGGTTGTTTTGAGTGACTGTTTGAGCGCGCTGAGAGCAAGCTTTTCAATTCGCTCGACCTTGAGGGTTGTACGCTCAGAGTTTTCGCACGCCAAAAATGTGATCTCATCCACACCAATTTCAATCGCCTTCTCTACAAACCATTCAGTCCGGTCAGGATTTTTAGTCGGGGCAATGGCAATGTGGATGTGGAAGTCTTTCGGTTTTTCCTGTTCCGAGAATTCTATTTTAAAGGCGCATTTACCCGGATTGGCATCAGTGATTATGCACGTATAGAGAAAACCCTTTCCATCGGTAACATGAATGGTATCTCCAGCGCGCTTACGCAGCACTTTTGTGCAGTGTCTTGACTCTTCCGGATCAAGATAATGTAAACCATTCGGAACATCAGGTTGGTAGAAAAGGTTTTTCATTTATCGGAACGTCATTCTGAGCATAGCGAAGAATCCCCTGATGCGGTGCACAGATTTGGGGATGCTTCGGCTAAAGCCTTAGCATGACGGGTTAATTATTTATAGGCCGCGTATAACTTATCCATCAACGCAATATAATCCTTCATCGCATCTTCCTTTGATTTGCCTTTGCGTTCTGCCCAGGCATCGTATTTGGCAATGGCTTTGAAGTCAAACCCACCCGGACGATCTCCTGTTACATCCCCTTCAGATGCCTGCTTGAACAACGCATACAGATCGAGTAATTCCTGATTGCTTGGACGTTGTGTAAGCTCTTTTGAGCGACCCACCGCACTTTCAAATTGTTGTTGTAATTCCATAGGTCAATAATAAAAAGAAAGGCTGAAAGTAAAACCTTCAGCCTCCGAAATTTAAACGAGCCTGTCGATTAGTGGAGCATGGCGAAAAGCCAGCCGCCAAAAGCAATTCCAGCCTTAAAAATTGTTATAACACCCAATACTATTAGCATCGGAATAAGAATCCTGTAAATTGTTAGATTGGAAGGTTTTCTCATGGCAAGATGTTTATCAGTACTTTGCAATTGAAGTGCCATAAAAATAATTGATCGACTATGTTAAAAGAGCATCAGGTATTCAGTACGCGCCCGCTATTGAGAAAAAACGTGCGTCTATGGACACAAAAAAGGCTGAAGATGTCTTCAGCCTTTTTTAAACTTGTATGAGTTTTATTATTGACGCTTATCAATGCCCACGTACTGTTTCAGCTTGGCACCAGTGTAAACCTGTCTTGGACGACCGATAGGTTCGTTATTAGCTCTTAACTCTCTCCATTGTGCAATCCAGCCAGGAAGACGACCCATGGCAAACATCACGGTAAACATATCAACCGGAATGCCTAAGGCACGGTAGATGATACCCGAATAGAAGTCAACATTCGGATAAAGCTTACGTTCAACGAAATATGGGTCTTTCAAGGCGATTTCTTCAAGTTTCTGAGCAATCTCTAGTACCGGATCGTTAATGCCTAGTTTACCCAGCACATCGTCAGCTGCTTTCTTGATGATCTTCGCACGCGGATCAAAGTTCTTGTACACGCGGTGTCC
>CAZHQP010000104.1:0-1318 GCA_964534735.1 uncultured Roseivirgaceae bacterium | reverse complement strand
TCAGGCGGAACGGATCGTTTTTATCTTTTGCTTTTGCAATCCACTTGTCGATGTTTCCGCCATCGTTTTTAATGGCTTCGAGCATCACGATCACCTCCTGGTTTGCACCTCCGTGAAGCGGTCCCCAAAGCGCATTAATCCCTGCAGAGATCGAAGAGTAGATGCTTGCTTTAGATGAGCCTACAATCCGCACGGTTGACGTAGAGCAGTTTTGCTCGTGATCGGCATGCAGGATCAACAACTTATCCAGTGCATCCGCAATTACGGGGTCCGCTACATAGTCTTCAGCCGGCAGAGCAAACATCATTTTCATGAAGCGCGCACAGTAGTCGAGCTTGTTATCCGGATAGTTCACCGGGTGACCAACATTATTCTTATATGACCAGGCGGCAAAGGTCGGCATCTTCGCCATCGAGCGAACAATGCTCAAATAAACACCTTCTGCAGGCCGGTTAGGGTTCAATGATTCCGGATAGAATGCAGTCTGTGCACAGAATAAAGACGACAGAACGCCCATCGGGTGTGCAGACGAAGGAAATCCGTCCAGGATTTTCTTCACGTCTTCATGTACCAGCGTATGCGTGGTGATATCATGTGTGAACTTGTTAAGTTGTTCCTGTGTAGGAAGCTCTCCAAAGATCAAGAGGTAGGAAACTTCAAGAAAGGTTGATTTCTCAGCAAGGTCTTCAATGGCATATCCGCGATAGCGCAGAATGCCGGTTTCACCATCCAGGTAGGTAATGGCACTTTTCGTAGCACCGGTGTTTTTATACCCGATATCAAGGGTTATATACCCCGTCTGGTCACGAAGATCGCTAATGTCAATCGCCATCTCATTTTCAGATCCTTCAATGACAGGCAGCGTGTACGACTTGCCCTCAATTATTAGTTCTACGGTCTTAGCCATATTCAATAGTACAGTTTAGATGCTTTTAAAGATAACGTGTAGTTTCTGAGAAAAAAAAGTCCTTAGCACATTAATTCCCTCCTAAAATCATGGGTAATCCGTCTTTTCCGGAGCCCACCACAATCACTTTTGAATTAGGTGATTTAGCCAATTCCAGTGTGGCCTCTATACCTCTCATTTTCAGTAGCTTGTCTGTCAAGCTGTTATTGATAATATTATTGGCACGGCTTTCACCTTCTGCCGCGATGCGCTTACGTTCCGCTTCACTCTTTTCCTTGTCGAGACGAAACTGGTAGGCAAGGGCTTCCTGCTGCTGTTGAAGCTTATTCTCGATTGATACCCTGATTTGATCCGGTAGTACAATTGACTTGATCAGCAATGCCACCATGTTAACATTATTGGCGTTCAGGA
>CAZHQP010000103.1:0-8878 GCA_964534735.1 uncultured Roseivirgaceae bacterium | reverse complement strand
TTCATAATTAATTGTTTAATAGTTTCATTATTGTCTTTAGCTGCGATACCTATCATACAGTGGACTGATACCTATTCATACACACTGGCCAGATCACATTGCAACGACTGCCATGCCCCACCATTGTAAACCTGTTTAAATCCAAGTTTCCTGAGTTCTCTCAGGGCCGATCCGCTGCGTAAGCCAGAGGCGCAACACACGATCAGAGGTGTTTGCTTATCCGGCAACTTCGCCTCCCGGGTCAGTTGGCTAAGGGGAATATTAACCGAACCTTTAATGTGGCCTCCCTTATATTCTCCGGGTGTTCGTACATCTACAATCCAGGCGCCCTGTCGGAGCAACACTTTATAATCCGGAGCGGACCTGATACCAAATAATTTTTGAAACAGTCTCAGCATTTTATCTTTTCTGTTTAAGGACGTTACGCGTACAAAGATTTAGTGATCAGACCTGGTACGCAATGATTTTTATCATGGCCCTGACATCTTTAAGCTGATTCAATTCAACCCAGGTGATGACGAATGTCATGCATTAACAACTTCTGATCTGCGATCTTTAGTAAGAAAATTAAGCGTACTATAGCGATGGAACACAATAAAGGACAGCTTATGAAGAAATACCGCAGACATATTGTTTTTACGATCATCCTGATCATCATACTCATTTCTATTGCCGTCAAGGTTTGGGGAACTTAAATGATGATCGAACGTTGTCACCTAGATCATCCCTTTTTATCAGGCTTCCTGTTGTACAGGTGCTTTACAATAAAAATGACGACAGTCAAACCAGACAGAGCCGTGAGTACCCTGGCAAAGGGACCGTTGATAATATCCAGGCTATAAAAAACAATAACCGATAGCGCCAGTGTCAGTTTGACGATCGTATCGGCTTTTTCAAGATTTTTTGTCATATAGCAATTTTTAAGTAAACGAGACAACCTTCGCGAAGTTTACCAGACAGTCAGCCTGTCTATTGATACAAACAATACGTGTACCTCCGTCAACAGTCGTGTTTAACAGTAGTTTTCAAATCTTCTTTTTAAACATATTGAATTAAAACGGTTATGAACATGATAATTATCATGCAGCCGCAGTGAATAAAATCAACCTGGGTTTCGGGCCATACGGTTTATGAAAAGGATTTCAATTCAGATGCCTTCAAACAACATAACGGATTGTAGGTATTCCGGCACGATAACGTTCCAGCCCAATTGGGCACGAATATTTTCCGCATACCGTACAAGGTTATCCCCTTCGCCATGGATGGCAAAAACCATTTTCGGCTTGCGCTGAAGATTTTTCATCCAGGCGAAAAGCTCGCTCCGGTCTGCGTGACCGGAAAGCGAAGTCATGATAGCGACCCTGCATTTTACAGGAACTTCTTCGCCAAAAATTTTAATGACCGGCTTACCGTCCACAAGATCCCGCCCGCGCGTTCCTTCGGCCTGATACCCGGATACAAGAACCGTATCGCGTTCGTTCCTTAGACGGTGATAGAGGTGGTGAAGAATCCGTCCGCCCGCCATCATGCCACTGGATGAAATTATAATGGCATTGTCCCTGATCTCATTCAGTTTTTTAGAATGCAGTTGATTCTTGACAAATACCAGCATGTTGGTTTCCATCTGGCGTGCAAACATACCGTCATTGAAATCAACTTTGTGATAACCCTGAAATTTATAATACAAATAGGTAGCCGAGATGGCCATTGGACTGTCGATATACACCGGAACATCCGGTATTCGGCCTTCTTCCATCAACCGGTGCAGGAAGTACAACAATATCTGGGTACGGCCTACCGCAAATGCAGGAATCAGCAGCACCCCGTTGCGGGACATTGTGTCCCGGACAATATTTTCTAACTCATTCATAGGATCGGAAGCAGGGTTATCTTTTGTTCCATAGGTCGATTCGATAAACAGAATGTCGGTTTCTGTAATTTGCGCAGGAGGGTGGAGCATTGCATCATGCTGACGGCCGATATCTCCGGAGAACACGAGTTTCTTGGTTTGTGAATCCCCCTGAATGAAAACTTCAGTGATGGCCGATCCTAACAAATGACCTGCGTCTGAATAGCGTATCGATACTGAATCATGAATGGGCACCGGTTCATTGTAATCGACCGTAGTGATTAATGAAAAAACAGGCTCAGCGTCTGCACTGGTGTACAGAGGCATTGGATCCGTGTGCCTGGAGTATCCCTTTTTTCGAGCGAAGGCTGCTTCTTCTTCCTGTAACTTGGCTGAATCAAGCAGCATAATTTTCAGGAGTTCAGCCGTTGGTGGAGTGCAATAGATTTTCCCATTAAATCCATCCTTGACCAGCCTGGGCAGATAACCGGAATGATCGATGTGCGCGTGGCTGATCACCACCGCATCAATAGCGGATGGCTGAACGGGGAACTCATCCCAATTGCGGAGCCGCAGCTCTTTCAATCCCTGGAAGAGTCCGCAGTCAAAAAGAAATGTAAAGTTACCGGCTGTCACAAGATACCGGGAACCCGTCACCGTGCCTGCTGCACCCAGGAATTTAACACGTATATTCATAGCAACTCAAGTTACCACTAAAGCCGAAAACTTCCCTCGTTCGCCTTGCTACCTGACAAAAGTCATCTTTCCGGCTGATGCACATCAAAGGCTGCAAAACCAAAGGCTGCGATATTTGATCTGTAAAAACACATTTTTATGAAAAAGCTATTGGTCCCTTGCGATTTTTCCCAGCCTGCGCTGAATGCGTTTCAGTTCGCGCTGGATGTTGCCGCCCAGTCACCGAACAGCACAGTGCATCTTTTGCACGTGGTTGAATTGCCGGTGTTGCACGATTCCGTTCTGATGCCTGTCCTGTCCTTTGAGCAGGACCTTATGGAGGAGTTGAAAGAGAAGGCCGAAAAGGAATTTGAGATCGTTGAAAAGAAATATAATAAAGTCCAGGTTAACGTAATCACCGAAGTTCAGTTCGGCAAGATTTCCGAAATGATCCGGCAATACACAAAAGATCACGCCATCGATCTCATCATCATGGGCTCACACGGTGCCCAGGGAATGCGCGAATTCTTTATCGGATCAAACGCAGAGAAGATCGTACGAGGCGCATCTGTGCCTGTACTGGTAACAAAGGGCCGCTTCAAAGGGCCGATCAAAAACATTGTGTTCCCGAATACGCTGGAAACTGAAAATCAGGAAGACCTCGTGATGAAGGTGAAAGCGCTACAGAATTTCTTTGACGCACATCTGCACATTGTCTGGATTAATACCCCGCTGAACTTTACATCCGATACCGATACGAAAATACGACTGAAAGAGTTTGTGAAGCGGTTCCAGTTTAAGAATTACACTATCAATACCTATAATCATGTCAACCCGGAACAAGGTATACTTGATTATGCTGAGGCTATGGACGCAACGCTGATCGCTATGGGTACGCACGGACGCAAGGGTATTGCCCATATGTTCTATGGCAGCCTGACGGAAGCCCTTGTAAACCATACCGACAAACTGGTGTGGTCGTATGTTATGAAGCCTGAGCTAGTTAACGCTAACTGAACACCATGACTCGCGCAGAGGTTGTTGCTGAAACCAAGTGTTTTCATTGCGGAGAGAACTGTGGGGAAGTTCACTGGCGTGATGATAAGCCGTTTTGCTGCAAGGGATGCGAAACGGTATATGAAATACTGGACAGCAGCAACCTATGCGAGTACTATACACTGAATCAAACACCGGGTACCCGGGTCACCATTCACGACACAGCCTATGCCTACCTGGACGAAGGCGATCTTGGTTCAAGGCTACTGACGTTCGACTCTTCTTCATTTTCTTCCGTAACGTTTTTCATCCCTTCTATCCATTGTGTTTCGTGCATCTGGCTGCTGGAAAACCTGTCCCGGCTGCATGAAGGAATCATTCGGGCAGAGGTGAATTTTGCAAAAAAAACAGTTCAGATTGATTTCAATAAGAAGACGATCACGCTTGGAACCTTAGCGGGGTTGCTAGCATCCGTTGGCTATGCACCGCGCATTACATTGGAGCAGGAGAAGCAGGAAAAGCCGCGCATCAACCGGTCGCTTGTCCTTAAACTGGCGGTGGCAGGATTTTGTTTCGGCAACGTGATGCTGTTTTCCTTCCCAGAATACCTGGGCATCGATCAGGCCGATCACACACTTATCCACCTCTTTTCCTGGCTTAATCTGGCCTTAGCAATTCCGGTATTGTTCTATAGCGGCATCGATTATCTGCGTGCAGCTGTCAGAAGCTTTCAGCAAAAACAAATTAACATTGACGTGCCGATCGCAGCCGGGTTACTGGCGCTCTTTTTCAGAAGCAGCTACGACATTATTTCAGGAACCGGTGCGGGCTATCTCGATTCGTTCACCGGGCTTGTCTTCTTTCTCCTGATCGGCCGTTGGTTTCAGAGTAAGACCTATGAAAGTCTTGCGTTTGACCGCGACTTCAAATCCTATTTCCCGCTGGCCGTTCATCGCCTGGAAGATAATGAGTGGAAACCCGTGGTGATCTATCACCTGGTAAAAGGCGATACGATTCGCATTCGCAACCTGGAGCTTGTTCCGGCAGACAGTATTCTATTGGAAGGAACCGCCTATATCGACTACAGCTTTGTTACAGGCGAATCCAAGCCGGTAAAGGTAAAGGCCGGTGATAAGGTGTTCGCGGGTGGTCGCCTGATCGGAACAGTCGTGAATATGCGCATAGAGAAAAGTACTTCTCAAAGTCAGCTGACAAGTCTATGGAATCATGACGCATTCAAAAAAATAAACGGAAGTAATTATCAAAAAATCATCGACCGGGCTGCGCGCGCGTTTACCTGGGTAGTGCTTGGCATCGCGGCAGCTACGGCAGTGTTTTGGTATATTACAGAGCCGGCATCCATGTGGCTGGTGATTACTTCCGTACTGATGGTGGCCTGTCCGTGTGCATTGGCGCTGGCGGCACCGTTCACCTTAGGGAGTGTACTCCGCGAGTTTGGCAAACATCAGTTGTATTTAAAAAATGCGGATGTCGTGGAGCGCATGGCCACAATTGATGCCGTGGTGTTTGACAAAACCGGAACGGTCACGCATGGTCAGGACCCTGAGATCGAGCTGGTCGGTGAGCTTGATGAAATTGAGCTCGCGAACGTAAAACTGCTTACTGGTTTTTCCACCCACCCGCTAAGCAAACTTGTGCATGAACATATTCGCAAATCTTCAAAAGGGCCGGTAGAAGATTTCAAAGAACTTCCCGGAAAAGGTATTCAAGCACATATTCATGGGCAGGTGTTTAAGATTGGCTCTGCCATGTTTACGGGATTTCATGAAAAACTGGATAAGTCAGCTTCGTATGTATTTGTTTCCGTAGCTGACGAAGTAAAAGGTTACTTCATCATCCGGACAATGATCCGTAAGAACATGGCTGAAATGATCCATCGGTTAAAGACGCGGTGTGTTGCGTTGCTGTCCGGTGACCATGAAACAGAGAAGCAGCAGATGGCCCATCTTTTTCCTCCAGACACTCCCCTATTGTTCAATCAAAGCCCGCACGACAAGCTATCTTATATTCATGAGCTTCAGTCAAAAGAATTGAATGTGATGATGGTCGGTGACGGGCTGAACGATGCGGGGGCGCTGAAGCAGGCAGATGTTGGCATTGCCGTAACCGATGATACGGGCGTGTTTACCCCGGCATGCGATGGTATCCTCCATGGAAGCCAGGTTACAAAACTTGATAAGATGCTTGAGCTTGCGCGTGCGTCTTCCACCATTCTCAAGGCCGGCTTTGCGATCTCATTCCTTTATAATGCCATCGCGTTGAGCTTTGCGGTAAGCGGGCATTTAACTCCCCTGGTAGCTGCCATCCTGATGCCCGTCAGCAGCATCAGTGTTGTTACATTCTCAACCCTGGCGGTAAAGCTTCTTGCACGGAATAAGTTTAAAAACAGTATATGATTTACTCACAGCCATCCACCAATCCTATAATAATCTCTTAAAACACTGATATGAATATTACAAAGTACGTCACAGGAGAAGTCGCGGTTAAAGCTGTTAAGTCGCGTGATCGCGTTTTCGTTCATGGAGGCGCAGCTACTCCGCATCATTTGCTACGCAAACTGGTAGAACGCGCGGATGAACTATACGATGTTGAACTTACGAGCATCAGCCAGCAGGGAGAGGCGGTATTCAATGATCCGAAATACAAAGGCATTTTCCGGTTAAACTCATTGTTTGTGTCAGGCAATGTTCGCGACATGGTAAATGACGGCCGCGGGGATTACATCCCGGTTTTCTTAAGCGAGATCCCGAATTTATTTAAGCGTAACATCCTTGCACTGGATGTTGCGTTGGTGCAGGTCTCCCCGCCCGACAAGCATGGCTATTGCTCACTCGGAGTTTCTGTTGACGTGGTATCGACTGCTATCAAGTGCGCAAAGCATGTGATTGCTCAAATCAATCCACGCATGCCCCGTACGCATGGCGACAGCATGGTGCACATGAGCAATTTTAACTCGGCTGTTTATTTCGAGCAGGAACTTCCCGAAGTAGTATCGAATGAGAGTATTTCTGAAATCTCACAGCGTATCGGAGATTATTGCGCTACGCTAGTTGAGGATGGCGCAACCATTCAAACCGGAATCGGGGCTATACCCGATGCCGTGCTTGCAAGCCTGGGGAATCATAAAGACCTGGGCATGCATACCGAAATGTTTTCCGATGGCATTATACCGTTAGTGGAAAGCGGGGTAATCAACAACAAGTTCAAAAAGAAACATCGCGGCAAGACCGTATCATCCTTTATGCTGGGCAGCCGCAGGCTGTATGACTTTGTGGATGATAACCCATCCATTGCCATGCTTGGCATCGACTACACCAACGACACCGCTGTGATCCGTCAGAATCCGAAAGTGACTGCGATCAACAGCGCGATTGAAGTTGACATTACCGGGCAGGTTTGTTCCGACTCCATTGGCACGTACCATTTCTCTGGTGTAGGCGGCCAGATGGATTTTGTCCGGGGTGCATCCTTGTCGGAAGGCGGCAAGCCGATCATTGCATTGCCTTCGACAACGGCTAAAAATATTTCGCGCATCGTATCCATGCTGAAGCCCGGAGCCGGGGTGGTAACTACGCGTGCGCACGCGCACTACATTGTCACGGAATATGGCATTGCTTATTTGTATGGTAAGAATATGAAACAGCGAGCCAAAGCGCTGATTGAAATTTCCCATCCAAGCCACCGGGAAGAATTGGAGAAAGCAGCTTTTGAACGATTCCATTCTTTCGAGTTCGAACGGACTTTTTACTGATCACACAATATACGCCATGACAATCATCGTACTGCTCATTTCCATTAGTCTCGGGATCGCCCTTATTTTCCTGGGGGTATTCCTTTGGAGCATGAAGAGCGGCCAGTATGATGATACGTATACTCCTTCGGTACGGATGCTGTTTGATGAAAAACGCGACCGGGGTGCCGGAGAAAAAACTAAATCCGGCAATGGAAAAGTCCGTCCACAGGATAAAAATCAGCATGACTAAGTTGCTATCAGTTGAACCTGTCATCTTTTGCAAAGACGTATAAAAAATATTGCACTGCGTTACGTTAACACTCCTTCTTTCAATTCATGTGGTCTCATGCAGTGGTTAACCACTGGTTGCCGTTCCCACTGTGCAGGAAGTTTACCGGTATTGCATGAAGAAAGTCTGCCCGTCCTATGATAGGGGTCATATTTCCGGGCAACCCTCCCCTGTATTTTTAGCATAAATTATTGTAAGACATTTTAACCCATCACCACATGCAACTTAACCAACGTATCCTGAGCGACCTGATCATTTATATGAAGTACGCGCGGTATATTCCGGAAGTTCAGCGCAGGGAATTGTGGCCGGAAATCTGCGATCGCTATTCGGCCATGTTAATAGAACGTTTTCCCGCCATGCATGAAGAGATACGTAAACAAATGCATTTCGTGTTAGACAAAAAAGTGCTCCCCTCCATGAGGGCCATGCAGTTTGCAGGCGCGGCCATTGAAAAAAACAATAGCCGTATTTACAATTGCGCCTACATGCCCGTAGATGATATACGAGCTTTTTCTGAAGCAATGTTTTTACTGTTAGGCGGAACAGGTGTTGGTTTTTCAGTACAATTCGAGCATGTCGAAAACCTTCCGCCCATCCTAAAAGCTCAAAAACGCAAACGGTTTCTTGTTGGTGATAGTCTGGAAGGATGGGCCGACAGCGTAAAAGTTTTGCTGAAGGGCTACTTCGGAATCAGCGCATACATCCCCGATTTTGACTACTCAGACATTCGCCCGAAAGGTGCGCGCCTCGTTACCGCAGGCGGCAAAGCTCCCGGGCCTGAGCCGCTGAAAATTTGCATTGCTCACTTATCAGCTGTGCTGGAACGTAAAAAAGATGGTGAGAAACTAACTCCTTTAGAGTGCCACGACATGATGTGCTACATTGCCAATGCGGTACTTGCCGGGGGGATAAGAAGATCGGCCATGATCTCGTTATTCTCCTGCGAAGACGAAGATATGCT
The DNA here is from genome assembly GCA_964534735.1 of uncultured Roseivirgaceae bacterium. Lineage (GTDB taxonomy): Bacteria > Bacteroidota > Bacteroidia > Cytophagales > Cyclobacteriaceae > UBA2336. Next base: position 351 of record CAZHQP010000103.1, on the reverse strand, counting down.
CACTTGTAAATTCGGCAACTGGTGGGAACTGAATGAGCAGCGCGGACGTGCGAACAATTCCGTAGTACTGTCAAGAGATACGGTTACACGTGAACAATTCTTTGCCTTGTGGAAAAAGATTGAACTATCGGGATTTGGCGAGCCCGGTTTCTATTTTACAAACAACGCTGACTGGGGCACAAACCCGTGCTGCGAAATAGCGCTGCGGCCGTTCCAATTCTGCAATTTGTGCGAGGTAAATGCTTCGGATATTGAAAACCAGGAAGACCTCAACGACCGAGCCGCTGCTGCCGCATTTTTCGGAACATTACAAGCGGGCTTTACCAACTTTCATTACCTGCGTGAAATCTG
>CAZHQP010000102.1:809-8935 GCA_964534735.1 uncultured Roseivirgaceae bacterium | reverse complement strand
GGTGACATGGAAGAGCGGTTATTCACACTCGCGCTGATCAAAAAGGCGAAAAAGCAAATGGAAAGCTTATTGAATAGTAGCCTGGTTGCGGGCGTTAAAGTGAAGTCTGAATTACGCATGGGTACACCGTTTCATGGAATGCGCACAATCATCACGGATAAAAAGGTTGACTTGGTGGTGATGGGAACAGCCGGCCAGACAAAAGTGGAAGAGATGATTATCGGAACAAATACCGAGAAAGTGGTACGCCATGCAAAATGCCCGGTGCTTACCGTTCATAAAAAGCCGGTTAAAACCGAATTCAAAAATATTGTCTACGCAACAGCATTGAGCAAGGATGAAGAATCATTTGCGGATGTCGTAAAACAAATACAGGGATTGTATGAAGATTCGGTTGTTCATCTGGTGCGTATTAATACGCCCGGCAATTTCCAACGCGATGTGATCGTGAGAAAATACATGCAGGACTTTGCCAAGAAACAGATGTTGAAGAAATTTACAATTAACATTTTTAACGATCTGAGTGAAGAGGAGGGAATCATCTATTTTGCGGATAGTATCAATGCGGATCTCGTAGCGATGGCTACACATGGCCGTACCGGTTTTGCGCATGTGTTGGCTGGAAGTATTGCGGAAGATGTAGTTAGCCATAGCAAGCGCCCGGTGCTGACATACGTAGTTAAGAAATAAGTTGACTGTCAGTTTGAGCTTGTCGAAGACTGAGAGATCAGTTTTGTCTAATTCAGTCTGATATTTATTCTCGTGAAAGATTATTACGCCATTCTTCGGGTTAGCCGCAGTGCAGATATTCAAATGATCAAGCGATCTTACCGCAGGCTTGTTCAGCAATATCATCCGGATGTTAATCCAGACCCAAGAGCTGCTGATCTCATTCAGGAAATCAATGAAGCGTATGAGGTATTAAGTGATGCCGAAAAAAAGAGTGACTACGATTTTAGACTTATAAATCCCTATCAGCAGCAAGCACAGCCGCAGCAAACTACCACGAGGCAGCATCGCGATCCGTATTTCAGGAGAAGAGGATTCCGGCCGATCTATAAAGCTCCAACACAATATGATTTAATTGTCAAATACTTTCATTATGTACGGAAAGTTTGCGTTACTAGCCTAGTAGTTTGCTTTATTTTATTGGTGGATTATAATCTGCCACACCGGAAAACTTTGGTTAATGTTAAGATAGACCGCAGAATCGGGCAGGACTATCTCATAGCTCCTCATAAGTCTATCCCGGTTATGTGGGATGAAATTGGATTTTTTGAAAATGGCGATCAAGCTGAGCTTATTGAATCCCGTTTGCTGGGAAAGACAATCGCAATCCGAAACGTAAGAAATGATTATTCAATCACTACTTTTGGTACAGTTTACGGAACGTTTAAATTCGTCCCGATAATAATGTTTATTACGGCAATGATTTGCCTGTTTATGCCAGACAACCTCGACTTCAGATTCGGGTTATGTGTGCTAACAGGATTTACGTTGTTCTTTACACTGCTTTTAATGTACGTCTGATGGCTAAGAAAAACGACTGGAAAAATCGCGAAGGTGTTGTATACTCAACCAATACCGATTTCGATTATCAATATCAACAGGAAGAAAGTGAAACTACACTTCCACCTAAGCAGCAGAATCTGAAAGTGCAGCTCGATAAAAGCATGCGCGCGGGCAAACAGGTAACGTTGGTTACAGGCTTTACCGGAAAAACCGGTGATATCGAAATACTGGGTAAGCTGCTTAAAACGAAATGCGGAGTGGGGGGTTCGGTAAAGGATCGCGAGATTATTATCCAGGGTGATCATCGCGATAAAATTGTTCAGATTCTTATTAAAGAAGGCTATAAAGCAAAGCGTGTTGGGTAAAGCTTAGTGGCTCCCGTCAAACCAGTCTTTAAAAACACTAACTTTTTCCCGGCTCACAATAATTTCTTTATCGAACTCCTGGGTTAAGGTGATCTTTAACCTGCTGTTAGAGTAAACAATTACATCCTTAATGGAATTGATGTTAAGAATGTATGTTCTGTTGATCCTGAAAAAGTTTTTAGGCTCCAGCAGATCTTCCAGTGTTTCGAGTGTATAATCAATAATGAATTTCCGGTTCTGGGTAGTTACGAGATACACATCCCGGCCATCGGCATAAAATAAGGCAATATGATCGGCTGTAATCGAACGGATATGGTCGCCCAGCTTTACCATAAAGCGATTTTTAAACGCTGTCGTTTTAGGTGTAACAAATACTTCCTGAAGCTGTTCCGTCTTCTGTGAATTCCATTGCAATTGCACACGCAGTGTTTCCAGCTTTTTTAGGCTTGCGGAAAGGTCGGTAAACGTGATAGGCTTCAGTAAGTAGTCAATGCTGTTTACCTTGAAGGCATCCAATGCAAATTCATTGAATGCAGTAATAAAAATTACCGGCTTGTTGATTGTCACTTGCTGAAAGATCTGGAAGCTTAACCCGTCCGTCAACTGGATGTCCATAAAAATCAGATCAATCGTTTCCTGTTTTGCCAGCAGCCAGCTCACGGCATCGGCTACAGAAGTAAGATGTCCTGCAATTTCAATGGTCGCATCGTACTTCGCCAGGTAACGGCTTAGCTTTTCAGCTGCGGGTATCTCGTCTTCAATAATTATTACCTTCATGCTCAGTCAGTCAGCGCTTCTTCTGCAAGCCGCAGAACGGGCAATTTAATATAATTCTCTTCGTAAGCTTTCACCTGAATCAAAGGTCGTTCGCTGTAGAGCGTATAAGATTTTTGTAACCGTAAAAGTCCGGCTGTGCTTTCGATATGCTTGACAAGCCGGTCGTTCAATTTGCTTTGCAACACGAGATATTCACCATCTTCCACGTAGCACCGGATAATCAGAGGCTCCTGGTTTGAGATAATGGTATTACGAACAATGGACTCTATGGCAATCGGTAAGGATCCGGGAATGAGTTGAAATTGCAGATCGGCTTCAGGAACTGAAATTTCAAGTCTGAGCTGTTTGAAATACTTTTCATTTAACAAGCGAACAATATTTTTTGCGGCTTCAATTTCTGCCTGAAGAGAGATCAGCTCCTGCTGCCGGTTGCTGAGCACGTAGCGGTAAGCACTCGCGAGATAATCAATGTATTCCTCCGCATCGCTGTTCTTTTTGTTAATCAGACTGATCACATTTTCCAGGCTCTCGTATAGCAAATCGGGGTTAATATCATTTCTGAACTCGTCCATTTCCATCTCGAGTACTTCGCGCTGCTGACGTTCTGCAATGAGCTTCAGCGTATTCTCGCGCAATTGATAATCGTTACTGAAATACAGCAGGTTATAGAGAATTGCTGTAAAGCCATAAATTACGGTAAACATGATGAGTTGCGAAAAAGCAATACTAAAACCAATCACATAGTTGAAATACAGTGATATCGCAAGACTGACAAGAAAGGTTGGTACTATCGTGCCTGAAACAAACTGGATCAAGAGACGCCATTGAGAGTAATTGCCTTTTAAAAATCTGTTCAGTAAGAGGATAACAATTCTGGCTGACTCAAAACAAAGAAATGCAAGTCCAATGCACATGTAAACCTCCTGGCCACTGAAAATCTCATCTACCTGCTGAAGTGAATTATTGATCAGCAGAATAATCAGATAGATCAAAATTCCATAAACCGGAGGCGCCAGCAGCCTGAAAAATGCGTTATGGATAAAATATTTTTTCATCAGGCGATTGATTTTTGAAGAATAGGTTCTTTCAACCTGATCACGGGTAAGGAAACAACAAACTTCTCTTCGTCTTTGATCTCTATTTTTTTGGCTGTGAAAAATTCATAGCGCTTGCGGATGTTCTCAATTCCAATCCGGAAAGAAGCTGAAGACTGGATCGATTCATTTTTGGTATTCGTTACTTTAAGTTGGGTATTATCCACTGCACTGATGTAGATCAGCAAAGGCTTTTCCGGTGTGATGGTATTGTGCTTCACCGCATTCTCTACCAAAAGCTGAAGCGTTAAGGGTGGAATGGGACTGCTCATGATCGATTTCGGCAGGTTTACCTCAAGCGTTAATGACTGTTGGAACCGAATTCGCAATAAATAATAGTACGATTGAACAAAATCCAGCTCTTCAGATAATGACACATGGCGCTTGTGCTGGGTTGAAAGGATGTACTGATACGTGAGCGCAAGCCTGCGAATGAATTGCTCAGCGGTTTGCGGATCATTATAGATCAAAGATGAAATTGTATTTAAGCTGTTGAATAGATAATGCGGACTCAATTGACTTTTCAATGCTTCAAACTGTAACTCAAGCTGTTTGCGCTCATTCTGCACCGTTTCAATTTGGGTAACGGCATATTGCTTGTAAGAAAATAGGATCGTATAAATGACTTTGTAAACAAACACGGAAACAACAATCAGGATAAAAAACTTCCAGGCGAGATCTTCATCCGTTGTGCTTAAGCCTTTCCAGAATATGGAAGATTTAAAAATCTCAATGAACAGAACACACAATCCACCGGCAACGATTGAGATACCGATAACCTGAACAATGTATCCCAACAGGAATCTTCCTGAAAATCCGGAGTGCCACGGTAACCAGCGATCCAGCAGCTTGTTCAGATACGTTGCACTAAAGCCGGTGGCATTTCCAATGAGCAGGCTCAAAACAATTCCGGAAATGGTTTTAGTGATTGGAAGGATTGTTCCGGTTTCGCTGTACTGTAAATAAAAGAAGAAGAACAGGCCCAGGCCTGAGGACACTGTGGCTATCAGCAAGAATCTGCGAATCGGGTAACCCATATAATAGGAAAGCGATGAAGCCATAGTAACCTAAAGTACTGATATTCGGCACTAAAGTTACTATGGCTTTGTGGTATTATTCAACAGCACGCAAGGCGCGGCCGTAATATGTTTCTGATGAAATATTTCGGGCGGCAGTGCGATAGGCATCTTTTGCAGCCGCACTTCCTGATTTAACCCGAGGGGCTGCATAGGTCAGCACTTCAGTAATGTAGTGGTCTGAATCAATGCGGCTGGTCATTTGAAGTACTTTGAGCAAACGGGCTTCAGAATTTCCAGACGCCAGCGATTGAGTCAGCACCTGGGTTTTGTAATGATCGCTATCCATGCGGTCGAACGATAGCATCAGCTTATCAAACTGCTCTTCTTTCAAGTCCTGACGTTTCAATAGTCTGGTGAAAACCTCTGTCTTATAATGATCAGATTCTATCGAAGGTAAAATGGTCAGCAGCGTATTCAGCGTTTCATCGGTAAGCTTATTATTCAACAAGTCATTTAAAACCTGTGTGATGTAATGATCCGATTCAATTGTCTTCACAGACTCTACAACCTTGCTGTAAGAAGTTGCTGACAATCCTGGCTTGTCCATCGCATTTGTGAGCACAACGGTTTTGTAATGATCTGATTCGATTGAACCTGTCGTGTTAATGATTTCTGAAACAATTCCATCGGTAAGATTATTCTGTTTAAGAAGCGAAGTCAAAACTTCCGTTATATAGTGGTCAGACTCCATCTGACTGGCAGCCTGTAAAATAATCTTAACGTTTTCAAGTGAAGTCATCTGGCCATTTAAAGCCTCCTTGATGACAACTGTTTTGTAATGATCTGAATCCATTCGTTTGGTTGCCGAGAACAGTGCAGTTGTAGCTTCCTTGTTCTGCAGAAACTTATCGGTATGATTTTTCAGGAACTCGGTCATGTAATGATCTGAATCTGTTTTTTCAGCAAGCTTGTTAATAATAGCTGTGTAATCTTTCGCCTGCACAGGTTGTTTCATTAGCACATTCGCATAGTGCGACCGAACATAATCGCTTTCGATTTTGTCAAGCTCGTTCAGCACGGCAGTTGTTCCGCCTTGTTTGAACAATCTGCTTACGCGACTTTCGGCACAAAGTGTAGTGGTACGTACTACTTCAGGAAGGATTTCCGCCATCCAGGCTTTGCCATTAGGCTCCCAGTTTGTAGCCGTGCGGCCTTCATAATATTCTTTTTTAAGCTTGCCATCACCTTGCGACTCAATTACAATTGATCGCTTGCTGCCAAATACGGTTTTACTGATTTCCAGGTAGCCGTCATTCGACATGCTTTTGATATCCTTGTCGTCATCGGTGATCTCGATCTTGCCGCGATACTCAACATTAAAGTTGTCGAACCCGTTGGAGGTCTTCCAGCGGTGAGTATTGTCTCGCGAATCGCTTGTAATGCTCACCGAAGTTGACTTCGACCTGGAAGAGGTGGAAGCATCCTGGGAGAAGAGTGGTTGGACCAGTAAAGCAAGCCCGAAGAAACTGGCTGCGATCCGTTTGGCAAATGAAAAAAGTCATAATTGTGTTGTTTTGTACTCTTTTACACGACAAACATCCTCTTTGGATACGCCCCTTCAAAGGGTATTGTAACGAACTGTAGAATGGATGTATCCAACTGCAGAAAGCCGTAATCCGCTTCATTTTTCCTGAAATAAATGCTGAGCGCCTTCTGTGTATTTCCGTTGATCAGATACCTCAAACCTCGTTATATTACCAGCTTAATATCTACCTAAACCATTCTTTCATGAAGAGATTATTCAGTATAGCGGTGCTGAAAAGAACCCTCGCATTGCTCGCATTTTGCTGGCCTGCGGTCCTTTTGGCGCAAGACGAACTGGCATCTGTTACCCGAACATATGCCATTACTAATGTGAACATTATCCAGGCACCCGGCCGGAAAATCGATATGGGAACCGTGGTGCTAAAAGACGGTCTCATTGTATCGGTTGGAAAAAACGTAACAATCCCGGCTGATGCGATTGTGATTAAGGCCGACAGTATGTATGTCTATGCCGGTTTTATTGACGGACTCTCACGCGTGGGTGTTGTTAAACCTAAGGAAGAAGAGCGTGGAGGACCGCGACCGAAAGATCCAGGCAACCCAAAACCGGAAGAAGCAGGCATTACTCCGCAGAATGATGTTCGCGCTTCATTAAACCCTGCTGAAAAATCCATTGAAGAGCTTCGCAATATTGGCTTCACTGCCGCACATGTTGTGCCCTATGGCGGAATGATGCCGGGTAATGGCTCAGTTATTTTGTTGGGCGGAAAATCAGCCGATGAGATGGTGCTGTTGAATAAAGCTTCTTTTTATTCTGAGCTTACTCCGTCACGCGGAGTTTATCCCGGAACGGTAATGGGCGTAATGGCGAAATATCGCGAGTTGTATCGTCAGGCAGCGTTGAACCGCTCTTATGAAAGTATGTATGCGTCAAATCGTTCTGGTTTTCAGCGGCCGGCTACAGACCGTGTGCTGGAAACGTTATTTCCGGTAATTGACAAACGCCAGCCTGTATTGTTTAAAGCTGAGCGTGTGATGGATGCACAACGCGTTTTGACTCTGCAGAATGATCTCGGATTTACGTTGATGATTGCTGAGCTGAAAGAAGGCTGGGATATTGTAAACAAGCTTAAAGCATCCAACGCAAGAGTTTTTCTGAGCCTTGATCTTCCGGAAGATAAAGACAAGAAAGACGAGAAAAAGGATGATGTAAAGAAAGACGATAAGAAAAAGGACGACTCTAAAAAGGACGAAGCTAAAAAAGAAGAGCCTAAGAAAGACGAAAAGCCTAAAACAGCTACGGAAGAAGAAAAAGCAGCACTCGAAAAAAGAAAAAATGAATTCATTGCCAGGTACGTTGGTCAGGCGGCAACTTTTCAGAAAGCAGGAGTGAAGTTTGGGTTCTCTACGTTGAGCGCAAAAGCAAGCAACATCCAGGCTAATCTTCGCAGAATGATTACAGCTGGTTTACCGGAAGACGTTGCTTTGGCATCATTAACAACTACGCCAGCTGAGTTTCTTGGACTTTCAGACCGGTTAGGTTCTGTTGATAATGGTAAAATCGCCAACCTGGTGATCAGCGATAAGCCTTACTTCAATGAAAAAGCAAAAGTGCGCTATGTTTTTGTTGAAGGAAACCTGTATAAGCTTGATGTAAAGGAAACTAAGGAAGCGAAAAAAGGTGATGCAACTGCAAAAGCTACCGCAGAAGGTGAGTGGACAATCACAACCGAAACTCCGCAAGGCAAACAGGAGGGAAAAGTTTCAATTAAGAAAGACGGAACAGATTACAGCGGAAATATCTCCGGTGGTCA
>CAZHQP010000102.1:0-783 GCA_964534735.1 uncultured Roseivirgaceae bacterium | reverse complement strand
GCGCTGAATGGCACAACATTGTCTTATGATTTTACACTGGATGTTGGTGGTCAGGCAGTAACGGTGAGTGTATCGGTAACTATCGATGGCGATACATTCAAAGGAACTTCAACCGTTGCTGAATACGGCAGCTTCCCGACAGAAGGAAAAAGAAACCCTAAGTAATTGAGAAACATGAAAAGATTTATAACCATAGCAATGGCCCTGATCACGGTCAGCTCCTTTGCACAAATTGAACGCGGTACTGTGCTGATCAAGAATGGCACTGTGCTAACGATCACAAAAGGTGTTCAGGAGAGCACGGATGTATTAATTAAAGATGGTAAGATCGCGCAGATCGGAAAGAACATTGCTGCTCCGGCAGGCGCAAAAGTGATTGATGCGACCGGTCATCATGTAATGCCGGGCATTATTGATGCGCACTCACACCTCGCGCTTGACGCAGTGAATGAAGCAACCAGTCCGGTAACGGCTATGGTTTGGGAAGGAGATGACCTTGATCCATTGGACGTTGGAATGTATCGCGCAGTTGCCGGTGGTGTTACCATCTCACATGCTATGCACGGATCAGCTAACGCGATTGGTGGACAGTGCCAGATCATCAAGCATCGATACGGATCGGTAGATCCAAAAGTGATTATGATGGAAGGCGCTCCGCGTACAATCAAATTTGCATTAGGTGAAAACCCGACACGCGTTCATGGTAACAACGGTGCAGGGTTAGTACCGAATACCCGAATGGGCGTTGAGTTTGTGATCCGCCAGGCATTCTCCGAAGGAAAA
>CAZHQP010000101.1:0-8944 GCA_964534735.1 uncultured Roseivirgaceae bacterium | reverse complement strand
AGGTTTTTTGATCAGGAATTCTTTTAAATAATGCGGTTCGAAATCAGTCAGGTTTTCAAACTGCTGCGCTTTAAATTTCTCATAAACCGGCATACCCATTTCGGACGCAGCAGCATATATACCTGAAACAAACTTTGCATTCGGGTGAATGATCTGATCTTTACATTTATCTGACCCATCGCCAAAAAAGATAATTTCATTTTTCTCCAGCAGCTCACCAAAGCTTGAAGGCTCAATAACTTTAGCTTCTATGGACTGAATAACGTTTAATGATGAATTGAATACTTCGCAATACACTTCCATTCTGCGCGCATCGATCATCGGACATAAAAATGAACCCGTTGAATTCTGTTTACTCATCTGGTACGCGAGAAGCGTGAGTGAGCCAATGGAGACCAGTGGAATATCCAATGCATAGCACAGACCTTTTGCGGTAGAAGTTCCAATCCTTAATCCCGTATACGAACCCGGTCCGGACGAAACTGCAACGGCCTTCAGTTGATCCAAGGTTATCCCTGAATCTTTTATTACTTCATCAATCAAAACAGCTAGCTTGCTGGCATGTGAATGTTCAATGTGAATCTCGCGGGTTGCGATTAATGTCCCCTGATCGTGAAGGGCAACCGAGCAAATCTTTATTGAGGTTTCAACGCTTAGGATCATTGCGCTGCGGTAAGAATTGTTTTGTAGCGCTGATTATCGCCCAGAACCTTTAGCGCTTCCGAAACTGTTTTATCACGCGAAAGTGAAACAGCCGCTTCGCCTTCGGCAAGTGCATAGTGAAATGCGATCTGCTGTTCAAGGACATCTATAATTTCCTTTTTGAACCGGACAAGATCGGTTGCCTTGTTGGTTTCAATTCGCCTTTTAAGATCATTTAGTTGGGCTTCAATTTCCGGAAAATACCGCTCTTCTTTCGCGGCTTTAATAAGCTCATTGATTTCGGTTTCCAGATCGCTTCGATACGTAAACTTCTGAGTTTTAATCCAATCGGTAAACTTAGTATAGTCGGCATCGGTTAGTTTAAATGTTCTAAAATCGGGCCTTGCAGGATGTTCTCCGCAATATCTTGAAGCATATTCAAAAACAAGCCCTTCACGGATTAACGCGCTTGTCACAGAGCTCAGATATTCGTCTTCTGTGGTTACATCCGGATCAATGCCATTGCCATCGTATACTTTACGCCCGCCCTTTGTCTTGAATTCGGTCCGCAGCGAATCCGGGAACTTGCTTACGGATCCATCTTCATTGCGATGCGCATAATCCAATGCCTGGATGCATCGGCCACTCGGGATATAATATTTAGCAACAGTAACTTTTAGCTCAGAACCATACGACAATTGCCGTGTTGTCTGCACCAACCCTTTTCCAAAAGTTTTCTTGCCCACTAAAACGGCACGATCATAATCCTGCAAAGAGCCTGACACAATTTCAGCTGCGGATGCACTTATTTCACTTGTTAATACTGCGATCGGAATTTCTGTATCAACCGGATTATTAAGCGTTGAATAGGTTTTATTCCAGTCTTTAACCTTTCCTTTGGTAGAAACTACTTCGAGATTTTTTGGAATGAACAGGTTCACAATGTTGATGCCTTCATGCATTAAGCCGCCCAGGTTATCACGCAGATCGAGGATCAGTTTTTTGGCGCCCAGTGTCTTCAGATTCCGGACAGCTTCACTTACCTCTCTTGCTGCACCGGGAGTAAACTCATCGAGCTTGATGTAACCCACATCGGATGTCCCGACCATTCCATAATACGCAATGTTGGTGATCGAGATTTTTTCGCGTTTGATATTAAACGTCAGCTCGCCAACACCAGCCCGTTTCACTTTTAATTCTACTTCAGTTTTCGCCTGGCCTTTTAAATTGGTTGTGACATCGGTAGTTGGCTTTCCAACCATGGTTTTGCCATCGATAGAAATTATTTCATCCCCTACGCGCACACCTGCATTATAAGCCGGAAAGCCTTTGTATGGATGCGTGATTACGGTCTTATCATTAATAACATTGACCAGTGCCCCGATGCCGGCATATTGACCGGTGGTTAACACCCTGAAATTTTCAAGCTCTTCTTCCGGGATGTAGTTGGTGTACGGATCGAGCGATTCAAGCATATTATCAATACCCGTACGGATAAGCTTTTTAGGCTCTACATCGTCCACATAATACGCATTGACTTCTTTAAAAAGTGTGGCAAAGATGTCGAGGCTTTTAGCGATCTCGAAATAGCGCTCACCCCGTTCGGTGAATGCAAACGACACGATCGCTACAAAAACGAGTAATAAAATCCACCTACTTTTTTTCATCTGCCAATCGTTTGAATGAAGCCACCATTTTATCACGGATCTGATCAAATAACAAAATATCTTTGGCTGTATAAATATACGCCATTTGCAGGGCTGGTGTTTGAGGAAGTACAGCCTTGTTAAGCCGGTAGGCTTCGCGCATTCTGCGTTTGATCAGGTTACGGTCTACTGCTTTTTTAAAGCTCTTTTTAGAAACGGAAAAGAGAACCTGATTGATATGCAGCTCGGCCTGCTTTTGAACAATTATCCTGAACGGGTATAAATAAAAAGAGGAGCCCTTATCAAAGAGCTCCTGTATATCTTTTTTCTTGTAAAGTCTTTCGGATTTAGGAAAGCTGAACGTTCCCACAATTTGAAAATTTGAAGATTCGATAATTTGAAAATTTCAGCCTTCAAATTATAAAACCTGCTTGAGAGCAGATTTCAAATTTTCAACTTAGCTGATTACTTCTTCTTAAAAGTAGTTTCGTCAGAAACAGTAAGTTTCTTCCGGCCTTTTCTTCTGCGGCTAGCAAGCACTCTGCGACCATTCGCAGACGCCATTCTTTCGCGGAATCCGTGCTTATTCTTTCTTTTCTTTTTCGAAGGTTGAAATGTGCGTTTCATGTGCTAATGTATTTGCCCTACTAAATAAGGGGTGCAAAAATGAGCAGGATTTCTGAAAATTACAAGAGTAACCTGATTGATTTTCAGGATTTTGATCAGGATTCAAGGATTTTAAGATTAAGCAAGAATTTCCAAAAAACCAGCCATAATACCGAAATAACGAGTTTTCAGATTGGGATTACACAAACCTGCTTACCCAACCAAATCTGCCAAAACTTTCTCAGCCTGATGTTTTTCCATTCTGGGACCAAACTGAGATACAATTCGGGACGAGGCCAATGAGGCTAACTTTCCGGCTTCGGCATAGCTGTGACCATGGGTGATTCCGTACATAAACGCCCCGGCAAACATATCTCCTGCTCCGTTTGTATCGATAGCTTTTACCTGATAAGGCTCAATCTGGATGAATGTGTCGCCATCGTAGATCATAGCTCCATTCGCACCCAGGGTAATTGAAAACTTTTTCGCGATTTTTTTCAGAGCCTCGCGTGCTTCATTCACTGAATTGGTTCCGGTGTAGATCATTGCTTCTTCTTCATTACAAAAAAGCATGTCGACCCCAGAGCCAACGATTTCCTCCATTTGTGCAGAGAAGTATTTTACCATGCTGGCATCTGAAAACGTAAGCGCAACATGAACGCCATTTTTCTCAGCAATCTTCTTGGCTTGCTTGATGGCTTCCAATCCTTTCGGGCTGGCCACGAGATATCCTTCCAGATAAACGTAAGTCGAATTCTTGATTGCACTTTCATCAAGATGCTCGGGAGAAAGAAACGAGCTCACACCCAGAAAGGTATTCATTGTGCGCTCTGCATCGGGGCTGGTCATTACAAGACATTTACCGGTGATACCCTCCGGGCAATTCTCATATTTAAGATTTGTATCAACCCCATTGCGCTTAAGATCTTCCAGAAAGAATTTTCCAAGCTCGTCATTGCTTACGAGACACGAGTAAAAGCTTTTTCCACCAAATTGATTCAGCGCTACAACCGTATTTCCGGCTGAGCCTCCGCCTGACATGCGGCTGCGTTTCATATCGATGGCTTTCATCAGGTGATGCTGACGCTTTTCATCAACCAGCGTCATCACGCCTTTTTCAATTTCATTCTTTTGAAAGAAGTCGTGATCCACTTCGGTAACAATATCTACAATGGCATTACCAATGCCATATACGTTATACGTAGCCATTTCTATAAATTAATCTGCAATGATAAAAAGAAATTGGTTGATAAGTAAGAACGGCCGCCCGCAGGCAGCCGTTTGTAAAAAGTGTAAGCAAAGATCTATTCCTACAATTAGCTCTCCGGGATTACCTCATCGGCCAGGAACACTCTAATATCACCACCATGTGTGCCGTTATTCCAGGAAATCCGATCAGCCTTTCCGTCTCCATCAACATCTGCAAAATACATTTTTGTGTTAACGCCATCACTTCCTGCTGTTTGAAGCGCTGGTGTGTTAAAAATTCCACTGTTTGAGATGAACGGTCTTACGTCACCACCATAAGCATCGTATTTCCAATAAACCTTGTCGTAGAGGTCGTCTCCATTAACATCTGCAAAGTAAAACTGGGTCGATAAACTCGAACTTCCAGAGCTATGCACATACGTAGCAAACGCTCCACCAGTTGTTGATAAGGCTGTCCGGATATCTCCGCCATGATTATTAAAGTTCCAGTATACTTTGTCAAATTTCCCATCACCGTTAATGTCTCCGAAGAAGAATCTAGTTGTTGCGTCAGCACTTCCGCCACTGTGGACGTATGAAGCAAAGTTACCACCCGTTGTTGCCAATGCTACCCGCACGTCACCACTATGGTTGCCTGAATTCCAATAAATTTTGTCGGCCTTTCCGTCTCCATTAATGTCCGCGAAATAAAAATTGGTTGGTGAATCACCGCTACCGCCACTTTGTACATAACTTCCAAATGCTCCACCGGTTGTTGCTAATGCAACACGGACATCGCCACCGTATTTATCATATTTCCAGTAGATCTTATCTGCCTTTCCATCTCCATTTACATCTGCAAAGTAAAATTTGGTTGACGAGCTTTCGCTACCTGAACTATGCACATACGGGGCAAAGTTGCCACCATAGGTGGCAAGGGCAACACGAATATCGCCATCGTGCTTGTCGAACTGCCAGTAGATCTTATCCGCCCTGCCATCTCCGTTTACATCTGCAAAATAGAATCGGGTATCAGTACTAACACTACCGCCACTGTGTACGATAGGTCTGTAAAGCTGATCCAAAAGAGCTATATCGCCTGGTGACAGCTGTCGATTATCGCCTATCTGGCTGCCGTCACTTTTTTTAACCATGTCATAAATCTCATCGTTATCTCTGTCCAAGCTTTGATAAATCATAACTGATAGAAAGTCAAAAGGACCATGATCAAATCCGTCTGAATACTTATCATATTGATCTTCCAGGCTGGATGGGATTTCAGAATGATTTATAATAACATAATCATCTCTGTCTTCGCGATTATGCTCATGAAGGATGCCAACGGCATGAAGAAATTCATGAATAATTGTACCAACACCTGCATCGCCCCGTAGCTCAAGCTCTTGGCGTCCACCTTTTTTGCCGAGGTAAGATTTGCCCGCATACTCCGCACCGCTCGGAGCAGGTATAACGTCAATATAATCATCTCCAATACCGGGAGAAGTCAGCTTAACGAACTCAAGATTTGATTCTGCTGCAATTGAATTAACGGAATTGGTAATAGCAGTTTGCTGCCAGGTGTCAATACTGCTGCTAACTTTATAGTATACAATATGATCCGGCCACCGTCTGCCATCCATGCTCGCTCCTTCTGTTCTCGCCTGCGTTTTCTCGTTCAAGCTTTCCTTATCTATCATGATATCGCCCTGAAAGAGATAATGATCACCCATGTCGCGCACATGAGCGGGGCTGCCGTTCAAATCGATAACGGTGCGAATACCTTCTGTTTTCGGATCTGATTTTTTGATTTGTTCAGGGGTTTCTTCCTGACAACTATACAGTCCGATAACAGCTGTACAACACAACGAAAAAATAATTTTTCTCATAAAATGTGGGGGTTAAATTAATTGAAATAAAAAGGGATTTAGGACAGCCACGGATGTGTGACTGTCTTAACTTCAAGATTTTGATGAGTTAATTGCTCAAGAATACGCGAATTCTGCCGCCATGACTGTTGTAGTTCCATGAAATCCGGTCGGCTTTCCCATCTCCATCAACATCTGAATAGTACATTTTAGTGCTAGATGAGACACTACCAGCCGTTTGAAGCGCCAGCGTATTAAATATGCCGCTTGCTGAAAGGAATGGTCTTACATCACCACCGTAACTATCATATTTCCAGTAAACCTTGTCATACAGGTTATCTCCGTTTACATCTGCAAAATAGAACTGTGTTGCTAAGCTTGAACTACCTGAACTATGCACATAAGAAGCGAAAGCACCACCAGTTGTTGACAAGGCTGTACGAACATCTCCGCCATGGTTATTATAATTCCAATAAATCTTATCAAATTTTCCATCTGCGTTAACGTCTCCAAAATAGAATCTGGTAGTTGCATCTGCACTTCCGCCACTGTGCACATACGATGCGAAGTTACCTCCGGTTGTAGCAAGGCCTACCCGAACATCACCACTGTGATTACCCGCATTCCAGTAAATTTTATCATCCTTCCCGTCTCCATTAATATCTGCGAAGTAAAAGTTTGTAGGTGAATCGGCACTGCCGCCACTTTGCACATAGCTTCCAAATGCGCCACCGGTTGTTGCCAGGGCCACTCGGATGTCGCCACCGTAGCTATCATATTTCCAGTAGATCTTATCTGCTTTTCCATCTCCGTTTACATCAGCAAAGTAAAACTTTGTAGAGGAGCTTGAGCTTCCTGAACTATGTACATAGGGAGCAAAGTTACCCAGACCAGTGGCAAGGGCTACACGAATATCGCCACCATGCTTATCAAACTGCCAGTAGATCTTATCACTTTTCCCATCACCATTTACATCAGCAAAATAGAATTTTGTATCGGTGCTAACGCTTCCACCACTTTCAACGATTGGTCGATAAATTTGATTTAACACTGCTTTATCCCCAGTCGACAAACTGCTTCTTTGAGCGAAAAAAGGCTGATTGTTGCTTACCTTAACCATATCCCAAATTCCATCTTCATCAGCATCGCTACTGGAATACAGCATGATCGATGAAAAATCAAATGGACCCTGATCAAATCCATCTGAATAAATTTCGTATTGATCTTCCCAAGATCCTGGTATTTCACCAAAGTTTACAGTTATATAGGTGTTTCGGTCTTCGCGTGTTTGCTCATGGAATATTCCCAGTGCATGAAGAAATTCGTGAATAGCTGTGCCCGTGGATGCGTAGACATCATGTAGCTCAAGCTCCTGTCGTCCGCCAACTTTTCCCAGGTACGAACTACCGGCATAATCAGAGCTGTTCGGAGCACGCACAATTTCGATATAATCATCTAAAAGTGGATTCGGAGAAGCCAACGCAACAAATTTAATATTTGTGTATTGTTCAATGTGCGCAATGGCATTGGTAACTCTAAATTGATCCGGGACATCGCTTTTAATTTTATAATACACTGTATCACTAGGCCACCGTTTGCCATCCATAGAGGCACCATTTGTTTTTGCCTGATCCTGATTCAGGCTTTCTTTGTCAATCTTGATATCACCCTGAAAAAGATAATAATCGCCCATATCACGAACATGAGCCGGGCTGCCATACAAATCAATAACGGTTCGGGTACCTTTTGTTTTCGGATCTGATTTTATAGCCTCATTCTCAGGCGTTTCTTCCTGACAACTGTACAGTCCAACTATAACTGCACAAAACATCAATAAACTAGCTTTTCTCATAAACGTGGGGTTAAAATTTATATTTCAATATAAAAAAACCTTCAAACTGTTTATGTGATCTCAAAAAATTTTGGGCGACTATTTCAGTCGAATAAATTAAAAAAGTAAAATTGAAAAATACTAAAGGGGTTAAGTTGCCGTTTGTGACACTCACACAATTCATACGCGCATTTTTCACGCAGCATGTCAATCATCCCATCGATCGTAGCTAAAAAAACAATAACTTTTAGTCTCTGTGCCCTGATTCACTCCATACCCTATAATCATATACACAACTATTGCCTTCATGGGTGATGATTTTAGCTCCTTCTGAAAATTCCTGAATCGCTTAAAAAAAAGTAATTTGGTGGGTTATTTATATTATTCAGAGGCAAATACACTATGCATCCATCTTTTGAAATACAGGGCCGTAAAATCGGATATGAATACGATCCGGTTGTTGTAGCAGAAATCGGTATAAATCACGAAGGTTCGTTAAAGACAGCCTTTGAAATGGTTGACGCTGCCCATCTGGCAGGGGCTGAGATTATTAAGCATCAGACCCATATTGTTGAGGATGAAATGTCCGGTCAGGCAAAGAAAGTTATCCCCGGAAATGCTGATGTTTCGATTTATGAGATCATGCAGCGCTGTTCACTGAATGAATCGGACGAACGTGAATTAATGGAGTACGTGAAAGCAAAGGGCATGATTTTTATTAGCACTCCTTTTTCACGAGCAGCCGCTGAGCGGTTGAAAAAGTTTGATATTCCTGCATACAAAATCGGTTCGGGTGAATGTAATAACTATCCCTTGCTCGAGCATATTGCAGCATTTGGTAAGCCAATCATTTTAAGCACCGGCATGAATAGCGTTGAAAGTGTCGCTAAGGCTGTTTCAATTTTCAGAAAACATACAGTGCCCTATGCATTGCTTCACTGCACTAATATCTATCCAACACCTCCGCACCTTGTTCGGTTGGGCGGAATGACACGCTTAGCTAGAGAATTCCCTGATGCGGTTGTTGGCCTGTCAGATCATACAATTGATAATTTAGCATGTTTAGGTGCCGTGGCCCTCGGAGCTTCTATTTTGGAGCGGCACTTTACGGATCGTATGGACAGACCAGGTCCGGACATTGTTTGTTCGATGGACCCGAAAGCGAT
>CAZHQP010000100.1:0-8998 GCA_964534735.1 uncultured Roseivirgaceae bacterium | reverse complement strand
ACTTTTTACCATAATAGCCATATCCGTACCCATAGCCATAGGCATATCCATAACCGTAATCACCGTATCCGCCATATCCATATCCCGGGCCTGTTCGGAACACGTCATTCAAGACAAGGCTCAGATCCTTAATCTTGCCACTTGTATAAAGCTCATCCACCATCTTTAACACATTAATTGGCGTATAATTCTGACGCACAATAAATACGGTGTGATCGGCATATTTAACGAGAACCAATCCATCTGTAATCAGTGTGATCGGAGGCGTATCCATTAAGATAAAGTCGTATCGTTCTTTCAAATTCGCCATCAACTCATCCATTCGCGATGTAAGCAAAAGCTCACTCGGATTTGGGGGCACAGGACCACCACTGATAATATCAAGGTTATCCACACTGGTTTTTTGAATGATCTCTTCAGCTCCGATTAATCCGGATAAATAAACACTTAAGCCCTTCTCATTGCTCAGGTTAAAGTCATCAAAGATTTTCGGTTTACGAAGGTCTGCACCGATAATGAGCGTCTTTTTCCCGGCCAATGCGAATACAGTAGCCAGGTTTATAGTTGTGAACGACTTACCTTCACCACTTAGTGAAGAAGCGACAAGAAAAACCTTTTTCGTTTTTCCGGCTGTGAAAAAATTCAGGTTTGATCGTAACGCCCGGAATGATTCAGCCATGGCTGACTTTGGTTTCTCTACTACCACCAGATTTGTCTCTGATGCATTGTGACCGATCGCACCAATAAACGGAATTGATGTTATCTTCGAAACATCCTCGCGTGATTGAATACGGTTATTAAGAACTTCCAGTAACAGGAAAATCAGCAATGGCAGGATAAAGCCGGAGGCTCCAAAGATTGCATAGTTCTGCGTTATTTTAGGGGTTATAGCTGCACCCGCCCGCGGTGGGTTAACCACAATGATGTCAGACGTACTTGAAGCTTTTGAAATTCCTGCTTCTGCCCTTCGCTGCTGAAGGAACGTATACAGACTTTCATTAAGTGAGTAGTTCCGTTTGATGGTAACGAGCTTTCGTTCCGCCTCGGGCAATGCTTTCAATCTCCGTTCCAGCTTATCAATCTGTGATTGAATGTCTGCACCCTTGATCTTATCGGTCGCCCGCAGGTTATACAAGCTTTCAATAACCTGCTGTTTTGTTTCTTCAATATCCTTTTCAAGCTGCCTCAGGCGGCTGGCAACCAGTTGATTTTTAGTTTTTTTATCCAGCAGCACATTTTGCTCATTCTGAAGATCAATAAGCCGCTGAACGAGTACGTTGAGAATGCCGTCAACGATACCCAGGCTTGAGGGAAGAATGATTTTATCACGCTGACTTGCTGTTTTCAGATAATTCTCCAAATAGGTATAATAACTGCCGGAAACTTTAAGAGCCACCTTCTGCTGCTCCAGAACTTCAAGCTGCTCGAACAACCTCACGGCTTCAGCGCTCAAATCAGTTACTACATTTTGCTTTTTGAAATTTTCAAGCTGGCGTTCAAAAAAAGCCAGTGAGTCTCCGATCAGCGCAAGCTGCGAATCAATGAATTCAATGGATCGCGAAGCAGCCTGATTTTTCTTGTCAAGATCCGAGGCCTGATAATTTTCAATGAGCTTGTTTAGAAAATCGATTTCTTTTTGAATGACTGATCCGTTAATGTCAATATTTACGACAGAGGCTCCTTGTTGCGCATAGGAGATATTCAGCCTGCTAATGTAGCTTCCCGCTATGGCAATCGGGCGGTTTACCTGGATCGCATATTTCTCACCGATAACCCGGGCCATATCACCCGTGCGAACAGCCAGGATGGTATTACCGCCACAGCCTACCGGGCTGCCGAATTTATTCTCCCCTTCAGCGCCTTTATCTGTTTCATCCTCTGCATTCAAAAGGCAGCGAAATGTCTGATCACTTGTTACTTCAATGATAAAATTCGAAGCAACAATATCTTTATTTAAAACAGTCAGAGTAAAAGGCAATGATTTATATTGTTCGGAGCTTTTGAAATTGCCTTCCTTCCGGATTATTACATGAAAATTCAAATCCTCGACCACGCTTTCAACAAGCGGATACGAACGCATGATGTATGGCTCATTGTAAAAATTCCGATAGGGATTTGCCAATGGGTTATCGTACAAAAGCTTGGCATCCGCCCGTTCCTGTGATTCTTTGATAATGATCGATGTTGTTACCGGATAGATACGGGTTGTATACCGGTTTACGAGATACGCGATCGTTAGTCCCGTAATCAGACTCAGGACGATAACATACCAAAATCGTATCGCTCTGAACAGAACGCGTTTATACTCAATTGTTAATCCGCCCTGCTGAGCCTGTAATTGATCTTTAAACTCATTTTTGGGTAATGTACTCACAGTTCAGTTATTTTGTAAGGTTAATGGCCAGTAACAAAACTGAGACAGACGATATGATTAACGCCAGGTTAGGCCCAAAATACTTACGGAAAGGACGCTGCTTGAGCGCAGGCACTACAATGATGTCGCTTTGATTGATGTAATAATATGGGGACGTAATAAGGTCTTCACTCAAAAGATTCACGTACCCCACTTCAGTTTTTTCTCCGTGCTGCCGGATAATCTTTACGTTTGCACGGTCTGCCAACTCACCAATTCCTCCCGCAAGTCCGATAGCTTCCGGCAACGTAACCCGATTATTAAAGGTCGTGACGGTTCCTTCTATATTAACCTCACCCAGTAAGGTAAACCGAAAATTTACAAGACGAACTCTAACCGTTGGAGAATCGAGCGCTTCATCAGCAAGAGCCTGAAGGGTGTCTTGTATTTGAAAAACCGTAAGCCCCGCTACGTGTACTTTTCCGATCTGCGGAAACCGGATATCGCCATCGGCATTTACCAGATTGCTGTTGATCACAAATGCATTATTACCTCCTCCTCCTGTTGCCTGCGCGAGGAAATCATATTCTTCAGCGGTAAGGCTTTCGAAACGAATGTACAACGCATCGTTTGGCTGTATCTTATAATCAAATTCTTCAGTTGTATACGATCTTACCACAGAATCCTTCGGAAGATTACTCTTGTTTACATCATCCTTTTGAAGGTAAACAATCTTTCTGTTAGGCACGCATGAAGCAAGCATACCCACGACACAAACAGCAAGAAGCCAAAATCGCATAAATGAGGCTATAATTCTAAATTAACCCGTAAATAAAACGAAATAAGATGGATTTTTAAAGTGAATGCTACCGGCAAATGAAATATGGATTCAGCAGGTTCTCTTTATTGTAAGAAAGTGGTTGGTTATTATCAGTTCGGATTACAGACAAGCCGGCTTCATTTACAACCGCATGCGCTGCTGCTGTATCCCACTCCATGGTGGGTGCAAACCTCGGATAAACATCCGCTTTACCGGCAGCAAGCAGCATAAACTTCAAGCTGCTGCCTGCTGAAATCAACTCAGGTGAGTTAAGCTTACTGATAAATGCCTGGGTATCCGCATCCATGTGCGAGCGTGATGCAACGATGCGTAACCCGTGTTCTAAAAGTGTTACGGGTTTTCTTTTTGAAAGAATTGACTCCATTCCGTCTTTCTTTAAATAAGCACCCTGATTTGTTACAGCATAATAAACTTCACCTGTAACCGGAATTGCCACAACACCTAAAACAGGTTGCCGATCTTCAATCAACGCAATGTTTACCGTAAACTCACCATTGCGTTTAATGAATTCTTTTGTACCATCAAGCGGATCGATCAACCAAAAACGTTTCCAGCTTTTACGTGTTTTGTACGGAATGCTTTTCCCCTCCTCGCTCAATATCGGAAGGTTTGTTTCTTTTAGTACCGCCTCAATAGCATGATGCGATCTCTTATCCGCAATTGTTAACGGGGAATTGTCTGACTTCACCTCAACTCCGAAATCCAGTGAATTATAAACAGCCAGAATTTCCTTTGACGCCAGTTCGGAAGCATGTATGGCAAGCTTCAGCAATTCATGAAAGTTCCCGGAACTCATACCTAAACAATCATTCCCGCAGCTACGGTCTCATTCGTTCCCTCGTCAACCAGGATAATACTTCCCGTAATCCTGTTCTTACGATAGCTATCAAATGCCAACGGCTGTGCAGTTCGTAGCTTTATGCGAGCGATGTCATTCATCGCAAGTTGTTCAACGTTTTCAACACGCTGCAAGCTGTTGATGTCAAGCTTGTATTGAATTTCTTTCAGTACGCCACGCACTTCTTTTGTTGTATGACGTACATAAAACTTTGCATTCAGATTTACCGGTCGCTGATTCATCCAGCAGATCATTACATCAACGTCCCGTTCAGCTTCCGGATGATTATTGGGCTTGGCAATAATATCTCCCCGACTGATGTCAATTTCATCTTCTAATGTCATCGTTACAGACATCGGTGCAAATGCCTTATCAACTACGGAATCACCCAGATGAATAGACTTGATCCTGGAAGTAAATCCGGAAGGCATTACCTGGATCTCATCGCCTGGTCTGAAAATCCCGCCTGAAATCCTGCCCGCGTATCCGCGAAAATCCTGATGCTCTTTTGTCTGCGGACGAACGACATACTGCACTGGGAACCGGCTGTCGATATGATTATGATCGCTTTCGATATGAACAGTTTCGAGCATGTGAAGCAACGTTGCTCCCTGATACCATTCCATGTTCTCTGATCGATTTACAACATTGTCTCCCGCCAACGCGCTGATCGGAACAAACTGAATGTCGTGGATCTCGAGTTTGGATGAGAATGCCTTGTACTCATTAACGATTCGTTCGAATACCTGCTCTTTATAATCAACGAGATCCATTTTGTTTATACATACGATCACGTGCGGAATCTTTAATAAAGATGCAATGAACGAATGCCTGTAGGTTTGCTCAACAAGACCCTTACGCGCATCAATCAGGATCAGCGCAAGATTAGCCGTTGAGGCCCCGGTAACCATGTTTCGGGTATATTGAATGTGACCCGGAGTATCTGCAATAATGAATTTGCGTTTTGGTGTCGCAAAATACCGATAGGCAACATCAATCGTAATACCTTGCTCGCGTTCGGATTTTAATCCGTCTGTTAATAAAGAAAGATCAACATAATCAAAACCTTTTTTTGCGCTGGATGCTTCCACAGCTTCAAGCTGATCTTCAAAAATGGATTTGCTGTCGTATAAAAGTCTTCCGATCAATGTGCTTTTGCCATCGTCTACACTTCCTGCTGTTGTAAATCGTAATAATTGATTCATAATAAGTTTCCGGTCTCCAGTTGCCAGCAACCGGTTAGTTTTGAGTAATTTATAAATTGTCTTCAATCCATTGAATAAACTTGTTAATCCGTTTACTCAACGAATCATACTCCGTTTTAAGTTGATCATACTTTGCTCTATCAGTAAAAGACTGACATTCAAATAAAAAATCAAGATGAACGATTGTCTCATCACATTCGGATTGAGAATATATTAAATGTTTAATATAGTCTGCATTGTATCTTCTTCTCCCATAGCCTTCAACAATATTTGAAGTCACTGATTTAGATGACCTTCTGAACTGGCTTCCCTCTTCATATAATTCATATTTCGGAAAACCCATTGACAACTTGTGGACCTCAATGGCGAGTCTTTTCGATTCTTTGTAAATATCTAATTCCCTATAACCAGACATAATAATCACTTAATACAACTGGTAGCCGGAAACCGGTGACCAGTGAAATGAAAACTAAAAATACCCTGACTTCTTCCTGTCTTCCATTGCAGTTTCAGAGCGTTTATCATCGGCCCGGGTTCCACGTTCAGTTTTTCGGGAAGCAGCAACTTCCTCAATGATCTTTTCGATCGTATCTGCATCCGATTCAACAGCACCGGTAATCGGCATGTCGCCACACGTACGGAAACGAACTGTTTTAATCATTGGGATTTCAGTTGGCTTCAATTTTAACCAGGGCGAAGTAGACAAGATCGCTCCATCACGCTCAATCACTTCCCGTTGATGCGAATAATACAGTTTTGGGATTGGGATATTTTCAGCCTGAATGTATTGCCAAACATCCATTTCTGTCCAGTTCGAGATTGGGAACACACGAAAATGTTCGCCTTGTGCTTTACGGCCGTTAAATAAATTCCAAAGTTCCGGGCGTTGGTTTTTTGGATCCCATTGTCCGAACTCATCACGGTGCGAGAAGAATCTTTCCTTTGCGCGTGCCTTTTCTTCATCTCTCCTTGCTCCGCCCATCGCTGCATCAAACTTATTCAACTCAATTGTATCGAGTAGCGTTACAGTTTGTAGCGCGTTTCTGCTTGCATTGAGTCCTGTCTCCTCTTTCGCCCGGCCTTTATCAATGCTTTCCTGTACGGATCCAACAATCAGTTTCACGCCCAGCTCATTCACCAGCCAGTCGCGGTACTCCATGGTCTCCGGAAAATTGTGACCCGTGTCAATATGAACCAATGGAAATGGAATTCGGGCCGGATAAAATGCTTTACGTGATAGATAGGCAAGAACGATTGAATCCTTTCCGCCAGAAAACAGCAAGGCAGGCTTTTCGAATTGCGCTACCACTTCGCGGATCACAAAGATCGCTTCCGACTCAAGCTCTTTTAGATGACTTAAATAATATTGACTCATTATTAATCCAGCGCAATTTTCGGTTCGATAACGCTGAGCAACAAATCTAATGAATCATTCACATTCATGGTGTGGGTGGGAATGATAATATCCGGGCGGGCGGGAATTTCGTAAGCGGAATCGATGCCGGTAAAATTCCTGATCTCCCCTGCACGCGCTTTTTTGTACAACCCTTTCACATCGCGCTGCTCACATACCTCCAACGGGGTATTTACAAACACCTCAATATAATTTTCAACACCGACAATTTTCTTCACCTGGTCACGGTCGGATTGGAAGGGTGAGATAAAGGCAGACAGCACAACAAGACCCGAATCAAGCATCAGCTTGCTCACCTCTCCGATTCGTCTGATATTCTCAATGCGATCCACATCCGTGAATGATAAATCTTTGTTTATGCCTGCACGGATATTATCACCATCCAGTAAATAGGTTTTGAAACCTTTTTGATGCAACACAGCTTCTAACTGAACAGCCAGAGTTGATTTTCCGGAACCCGATAACCCGGTAAACCAGATCAGTTTCGCTTTTTGCCTGAACAATTGCTGACGCTGACTTTGACTAACCTTTGTCTTAATGGGAAAGATATTGCTCAAGGCCGCTTAATGATCAATAGATTGATGGATACTTGTTCGGATTTACCTCGCGCATAATCGCGTAGATTTTTTCAAAAATGTCTTCTGCGTTCGGCTTGGTGAAATAATCTCCATCTGATGCGTAGGCAGGACGATGTTCTTTCGCTGCGATAGTAACCGGAATTGAATCGAGATATTGAAAAGCTTGCTGGTCTTCCAGAACTTTTTGCATCATATAAGCAGTTGCTCCGCCCGGAACATCTTCATCCATAAAAACAACACGATTGGTTTTTTTAATGGAATCAGCAATAACATGATGGATATCAAATGGCAATAACGTTTGCACATCAATTACCTCGCAGGAAATTCCATACTCCTCCAGATCTTCAGCAGCCTGCATCACTACCCTGCACATTGAACCGTACGTAACAAGAGTTATATCGTTACCTTCTTTTAGTATCTCAGGCTTGCCCAACGGAACAGTGAACTCGCCAATATTATCCGGAAGCTGTTCCTTTAAGCGGTAACCATTCAGACATTCGATAATAATGGCTACATCATCAGACTTAAGCATGGTGTTATAAAACCCTGATGCCTGAGTCATATTTCTTGGAACGAGAATATAAATCCCGCGCAAGCTGTGCAGCATCATCCCGATTGGCGATCCTGCATGCCATACACCTTCTAATCTATGCCCGCGCGTGCGAATAATTACCGGAGCTTTTTGTCCGCCTTTAGTCCTGTATTGAAGACATGCGAGGTCATCGCTCATGATTTGAAGTGCGTAGAGCAAATAATCCAGGTATTGGATCTCAGCAATAGGACGTAACCCGCGCAATGCAGTTCCTATGCCCTGACCTAAAATTGTACACTCGCGAATGCCGGTATCGGTAACACGCAACTCGCCAAACTTGGCCTGCAAACCTGCAAAACCCTGGTTAACATCACCGATCTTCCCCACATCTTCACCGAATGCAAACACGCGCGGATCGCGCGTTAACGCTGCAGTAAAGCACGCCTGCAAAAGCTCCCGCCCATCAACCTGCTGTGAACTGTCTGAATATTGAGGCTCAATCTCTTCAACCTTTAAAGCTGATTGCTCAGACTCACTGTATAAATGAGAGCTGTAACGCTGCTCATTTTTAATCTCAATGTCTTTAATCCAGTCAATTAATTGTTGACGCGCAGTGATGTCTTCCTCCCGTAATAACCGCAGACTTCTTTTTGCTGCGCGCAAGCAATCCATGCGGATCGGGTTTACGGTAGTGCGCAGCGTCTCTTTAATCTCCGTCAGCTCATCCTTGCTTTTGCTTTCTTCGATTGCACTGTTCAGAATCTCAGTCAGTTCTTTCAGGTCTTTTTGAATATCGACATTAAAAGCTTTCCAGGCCTTATCTTTCGCATCGCGTGCAGCAAGCTTAGCTTCCTTTTCAATCTCATCCACTTCTTCCGGCAATACCAGCACTTCGTTGATGATCCACTCGCGCATTTTTAGCAGACAGTCGTGATCAGCTTCCCACTGCAGGCGCTCCTTCGATTTATACCGCTCATGCGAACCTGAAGTTGAGTGACCTTGCGGCTGCGTAACTTCTTCAACATGAACCAAAACCGGAACATGCTCTTCACGGCAAATCTTTTCGGCTTGCTGATAGGTTGCTATCAAACCGGCATAATCCCAGCCTTTCGCAAGAAAAATCTCATAGCCCTTCTCCTTATCCGTTCTTCTAAAGCCTTCAAGCACTTTTGAGATGCTGCTCTTGGTAGTATGATATTCAGCCGGAACAGAAATTCCGTACGCATCATCCCAAGCC
>CAZHQP010000099.1:0-9039 GCA_964534735.1 uncultured Roseivirgaceae bacterium | reverse complement strand
TAGCGCACCACGTTAGGGACGTGGGGGTCGGAAGTTCGAATCTTCTCACCTCGACCCGTAAACCTGCGAGTAAGATCGCAGGTTTTTTATTTTCTACTCTGCATAAATCAAATCTTTTTGCAGATTCGCGTATGCAGGTACCGATTCCTACTGTACATCTTTTTCCCAAACTCGATGAAAAGCTTATTGAGCTTCTTCGATCATTAAGCCCGAATGACTGGTTAAAGCAAACTGTAGCCAGATTGTGGACTGTAAAGGACGTTGCCAGTCATTTATTAGATGGCAATATTCGAATGCTTTCAATGGCACGTGACACCTATTTTGGAGAAGCCCCGGACAACATTTCAACCTACCAGGACCTAATTGATTTCCTTAATAAACTCAATGCCGAATGGGTTAAAGCAACAAAGCGGATGAGTCCGGTTGTATTGATTGAACTACTGGAAGTTACCGGCAAAGAATACTGCGAAATTATAAAAACACTTGATCCGTTCAAGCCTGCTGTTTTTTCAGTAGCATGGGCTGGTGAAGAACAGTCGCTCAACTGGTTTCACATTGCCCGTGAATACACCGAGAAGTGGCATCATCAGCAACAGATCCGGGAAGCTGTTAACCAAACGGGTCCGTTAATGTCGCGCGAACTTTATTATCCGTTGATTGATACGTTCATGCGGGCCTTACCACATACCTATCGAAACATTAAGGCTAAAAGTGGTCAGACCATTCAGGTAACTGTAACTTCTGATTCCGGAGGTGACTGGTTTTTAACCCGCCAGGGTTCTCAGTGGATATTGATCAAAGATAGAACTGACGCACCAGATGCAGTGGTTGTGATTGACCCCGATACGACCTGGAAGCTTTTTACAAAAGCGATTACCGGAAATCAGGCTGAGGAGAAGATCACCTTCAGCGGAGATAAGTCACTCTGCACGCCAATCCTTTCAATGTTATCGGTTATGGCATAACTATATTCTGACTTGTTAATTTTCCGCAGAATCATTTTTCAACAATCAATAAAACACAGAATAAACAATATATTATTTCTTTATTGAAAAAATAAAAGACTGTTTAGGTGAATCAGTTTTCTTAAATATCTTTGCTCACCGGGGGGATTAGCTCATTTGGCTAGAGCGCTTCGCTGGCAGTGAAGAGGTGATCGGTTCGAATCCGATATTCTCCACAAAGTCCGTTAACAACGGACTTTTTTTATTTTGCATCCATACTCCTCACAAAAGCCAAAATTGCCTTCCAAAAGGTTTTACAGCATCTGAAAAAAACGCTTTCAGGCATGGCGGTAAATTAATCTACATTTGCGCGCTTCAACGTACGTTTTAAGGTTAATTAACATTGAATCTGTAACAATCAGCAACGTTTTGGGGTTGGCATAAAAACAGTTATCAAACAAGAAATGAAAAGAGCGCTCATTCTATTTTTAGTTATTAGTTCATACATCTCAGGGGTTTCAGCCCGTCAGACTACAGACATCGTAAAAGGCAATGCAAAGATCACCGGGAAGGTGATTGACTCACAAACTAACCAGGCGGTTGAGTTTGCCAACATTGTTCTGATTGATACAAAGACTTCAAAAGCTGTTGATGGTACTGTGTGTGATATGGAAGGAAAGTTTTCTCTTACCAAAGTTGCTGAAGGCACCTATAATCTCTCCGTAACGTTTATCGGGTACGAAACACAGGTAGTTGAAAATGTTACTGTAGATAAACGTGATGAAATTACTATTCCTACGATTAAACTAAGCACAGGTGCAAAAGTTCTGAATGAAGTAGTGATTGAAGGCCAGCGTTCACTCATTGAAGAAAAAGTGGATCGCACAGTTTACAATGCCGAACAGGATGCAACTACCCGTGGTGGAGATGCAACCGATGTGCTAAAACGGGTTCCGATGCTTTCTGTGGATATGGATGGAAACGTATCCATGCGCGGAAATTCAAATATTCTGGTACTTATCAATAACAAACCTTCCACCATTACCGCCAGCAGTGTAGCAGATGCGTTGAAGCAGATCCCTGCCGATCAGATTAAAAGTGTAGAGGTTATTACTTCTCCATCCGCTAAATATGATGCAGAAGGCTCTGCCGGTATTATTAACATCATTACCAAAAAGAACACGCTGCAGGGCGCAACCTTAAACGTTGATGCGGGCGTTGGTGTACGCGGATCCAATCTTGGATTAAATGGAAACTACCGCAAAGGCAAAATGGGCTTTTCATTAGGTGGATTTGGACGAGCAAGCTATAATGTGAAGGGCAGCTTCAGAAATGAAACAACGACATTGGATGGCGGTGAGTCGTTCACCACCGGTCAGTTTGCGGATACCAGAAGAAATGATCTGAATGGCCGATACACATTAGGCTGGGATTATGATATTAATAAGCATAACTACATGGCAGCTTCCATTCGCTACGGAGTTAGAAATGGAAATAATTATCAGGATCAGATAACCCGGGAGACACCCATCGGCAATATCGTGCAGGTATGGGATTCAAAAACAAAAGATAAGTCGAACAACATTGATGTGAGTCTTGATTTTACACATACTTTTGAAAAACCGCAGAGGGAACTTAGCTTCTCAACACAGTACAGCCGCAACAATCGCGATAATGATTTCTTTAATAGCTATTATAACGATGCATTTCTTGAAATTGACAGCCTCGGAAAGAACGTAAACAAAAGCTTTAATCAGGAAGTAACTGCCCAGCTCGATTTTCAATCACCAATCAGGGATAACCAGATGCTTGAACTTGGCGCAAAAAATATTTCCCGAAAAGTATCCAGTGATTACAGTACGTACTACGCCTATCCTGAAGGACCTTATATTGAGGACACGGAGCGTCAGAACAGCAACAATGCACTGAATTATGATCAGAATGTAACAGCAGGTTATATTTCTTATACCCTGACAACAAAAAGTGCGTTCAGCATTAAAGCCGGAACACGTTATGAGTATACCATTATCAATGCAAGCTTGCGCAATCCAAATCCGGAAGTCGGAGATCCTCAAATTCCATCCTACGGAGTTATTGTACCCAGCTTAAATCTTTCCAAAAAGCTTAAGAACGGAAATACGTTAAAGGTTGCATACAACAGAAGAATTCAGCGCCCTTCTATACAGTTCCTGAATCCAAACCGCCAGGCATCCAATCCGCTGTATCCCAGCCAGGGAAATCCTAACCTTGATCCGGAATACACAAACAACTATGAGGTCGGCTACAGTACTTTTATAAAAGGAACAACACTTAATTTTTCTGGTTTCATGAGAAATACACGTGGCTCGATCCAAAGTTTCCGGGAAGTTATCTCCGGTGACACAATTCTCACCACGTACCGAAACTTGGGTAAGGAAGACGGTTACGGCTTAAGCACATTTGCTAACATAAATATCAATAATAAGTTTACGCTGAATGGCGGTGGAGATATTTATTACGCTGTACTGGACAATAACCGGAGTGGAGCAGATCATGCCAGCAATGAAGGCTGGGTTTGGAGCGGCCGTCTTTTTGGAAACTACAGCTTACCCAAAAATTGGGCAGTTCAGTTTTTTGGGTTCTATCGGGGCAACCGGGTTAGCCTGCAGGGATCACAGGGTGGTTTTGGAACCTACAGCCTGGGAATCCGGAAAGAGTTCAACGAGAAGAAAGCAAGTATCGGTGTTGCTGCTGAAAACTTTTTCACTTCTTCAATGAAAATCAAGAGCGAAACACATACGCCAACCATTGACCAATACAATGTAAACACAATGCGCAATATGAGCGTGCGGTTAACCTTTAGCTACCGCATTGGTAAAATGGGTTTTGACAGTCAGCAACGTCAGCGCAGAAGAAAATCAATCAGTAATGATGACCTCAAAGATGGTGGTGGCGGAGATGGCGCAGATATGGGTGGTCAAAACGGTGGCGGCAATCAAGGGGGTGGAAATCGTGGCGGTAACATGCCTGCTTTCACTCAACCTGTTCAACAGCCAAAACCGGTTATACGCGACACAACCAACATAACATCCGATTCAACTGCAACTGTTCCGGATAGCCTATCGGTTGATGCATCCGGAACATGGAACTATACAGTTGAATCTCCGCAAGGTCAAAACACCGGGAGCTTTACACTTGCAAAAGCAGAGGGTATATATACCGGAACACTGACCAATGCCCGAATGAGCCAGCCGGCTGAACTGAGCTCAACAACGGTTAATGGTAATGAGTTGACAACAAGCTATACAATGAATTTCAATGGGAACCCGGTTCCAGTTACAATCAAAGGAATAATTACCGAGAATAGTTTTGAAGGAACGCTGAGCTTCGGAACATTCCGCACGATGCCGATCAAGGCTACAAGACAATAATTTTAAGATCTTAAAAAGAAAGAGGTTCGATACACAGTGTCGAACCTCTTTTATTTCATCAATAAGGGCTTTTACAACGTTACATCTTATCTATTAATGCCCGGATATTTTTTACCATCTGTGTATTGACCGTTCTAAGTTTGTACTCAGCTCCCGGTTCAGAGCCCAGACCGGCAATCGATTTGTTTTGAAATTGCATCTCACTATCCTTCATGGCAGACGCTGAGAAATGAACTTCCTTCACTCCTGTTTTTTGTATCAGCTCCACTACATTACTTTCATTTACACCTGAACCCGGCATAATTGAAATTCTTCCGTTTGCTTTCTTAACAAGTTCAGCAATCAGATCGACCGCCTCAAAAGCTTTTGCTTTCTGACCGGAAGTTAAGATCCGATCGAACCCGGCTTCAATGCAATCCTCAAGTGCTTCGAACGGATCACGGGTCATATCAAACGCCCTGTGAATCGTAACTTTTAATGGCCGCGCTAAATCAATCAATGTCTTGCAGCGTTTTTTATCTATTCTTCCGTCCGGAGTTAATATTCCCAAGACAACTCCGTCCACACTAAGCTTTTGAAACGCAAGAATATCGCGCTTCATCGCATGAAACTCATATGTTGAATACAGGAAGTCACCGCCCCGCGGGCGAACCATTGCATAGATATCCATTGTTATGTGCGGCCTGAGCGCTTCAACAACTCCGTAAGAAGGTGTGTTTCCGCCATCACCCGGACTATCGCATAATTCTATCCTGTCTGCTCCGCCTTCCTGTGCGCGAAAAGCTGAATCTATGTTATACGCAACAACTTCAATAGTCATGATTAAGGAAAATAGCTGGGTGATTTTATTACGATATGATTTTTATCTGGCGTGGTGAGCGTATACACAAAAACATTATTCGTTGAGTACGCACCGATAGTTCCGTCTTTCGAAAGCGCCAGGAATGCAACGCTTAAGTCTTTCGCTTTGTCGCCATGTTTTTTAATAACGCGCTTTACAGCTTCTTCACAGGCTTCCTGGGGTGTTCTACCCTGACGCATCAGCTCAACAATCGTATGACTTCCGGAAATCCGGATCATTTCCTCACCCACACCCGTTGCTGTTGCTGCTCCAACATCTCCATCGACATACAACCCTGCACCAATGATCGGTGAATCACCAACGCGACCGTGCATTTTATATGCCATCCCGCTGGTTGTACATGCACCGGATAGTTTCCCATCTGCGTCAAGTGCTAACAATCCTATCGTATCGTGGTTTTTAGGATCAGGCTTTAAAATACTGTGATCCGGTTTGTATTCAGATTTCTTCAGCCATTCTCTCCAGGCCTTCTCAGATTCTTTTGTCAGCAGATTTTCCTTTTTGAATCCGTTCTCCAGTGCAAACTTTTCAGCGCCTGCTCCAACGAGCATCACGTGCGGAGTTTTTTCCATCACCATCCGTGCAATTGAAACCGGGTGCATGAAGCCTTGTACGAATGCTACCGATCCGCAATTACCCTGATCGTCCATAATACAAGCATCGAGTGTAACTTTTCCATCGCGATCCGGCAATCCGCCATACCCAACGGATGTATCCAACGGATCTGCTTCCACCACTCTTCCACCCTGCTCAACCGCATCGAGTGACCGACCTCCTTTTGAAAGCACGGCCCATGCAGCTGTGTTTGCTTTCAGATTTGTCCAGGTTGAAACAACGATTGGTTTATTTTCGAAGATCTTTCCAAAGCCAAAGCTTTGATGAAGCGGAAGCAGGGTAGCTCCCAACGCAGTCACTTTTATAAAATCTCTTCGTGATGACATAGCTTGAAGGTTAGCGTTTCCAAGGTACTAAAAACGCGAACATAAAAAACCAACTATTTGATCACTCTTCTGGCAGTGCGGAATCGCTTCAGGTAATACTCGGCATACAGGTTTGTCTCAACAACCCCTAACGAGCTTGAGGCATGAATAAATTTCACGTTGTCTTTTTTCTTCACATCGGTAACCAGGCCAACGTGTGTGATTTTTTTTTTCTTTTCACCCGTTGCGAAGAATACCAGATCACCGGGTTGCAATTCATCCATTTTAACTTCTTTGCCAATTTTACTTTGCGCTTCCGAAGTTCGGGGAAGGGTCATATCGATCGGCTTAAAGGAGTTCAGCAGCAAGCCTGAGCAATCCATGCCGGAACGGGTAGTGCCACCATACTTATAGGGCGTACCCACAAACGTGCGGGCAGTTGATATTACTTTTTCGATCCGCTTATCTGAAACGTTGGCTGTTTTGTTCGATGCACACGATACCAGAAAAAGTGTAGCCAGCAATATGCCTGATAGCGGAAGCTTTTGATTAATTTTGAGTTTAAAAAATAGCTTCATCTCAAAGTTTAAAAAATAATCCTTCAAATATACACGATTCATGGCATTTACAGAAGTTACCGCCAGCATCATAAGCGAATTTGAGGCCATCGTTGGCTCTGAAAATATCTTTTTGGATGATGAAAAACGCTACGATTATTCGCACGACAAGACTGAAAATTATTCTTTTCTGCCCGATGTAATCGTAAAGCCGGGCACTCCGGAAGAGATCAGCGCCCTGATGAAGCTTTGCAGCTCGAAACGTATTCCGGTTACTCCACGTGGAGCGGGTACCGGTTTGGCAGGAGGTTCACTTCCCAATCATAAAGGGTTAGATATCTCGATGGAGCGATTCAATAAAATCCTCAACATCGATGAGCTGAACCTGCAGGCGACTGTTGAGCCAGGAGTGATCACCGAAGTATTTCAAAATGCGGTTAAAGAAAAAGGTTTATTCTATCCACCAGATCCTGCCAGCAGTGGCTCGTGCTTTATTGGTGGAAATGTTTCCAATAACAGTGGCGGTCCCAAAGCAGTGAAGTATGGCGTTACACGCGACTATGTGTTGAGCCTGCAAGTCGTATTGCCGACCGGTGAAATTATCTGGACGGGCGCGAACGTTCTTAAAAACTCAACCGGATATAACTTAACGCAACTGATGTGCGGAAGTGAAGGTACACTGGGCATCATCACTAAAATTATTTTTAAGCTTCGCGGTTATCCGCAAAAAAATGTGTTGCTGTTAATTCCGTTTGTAACGAACGAAGAGGCCTGTCGGGGAATTGCGGCAATCTTCACTGCCGGTATTCAACCTTCCGGTATGGAATTTTTTGAACGCGAAGCTGCGATGAAAACCATCGACTACGTTGAAAAGATCTATGCAGCCAAAGTAACAACAACTTTTCCTGAGAACATGGACGCTTATTTATTATGCGAGCTTGACGGCAATGATGAAGAGGTATTGATGCGGGATGCTGAACGCGTAATGAACGTACTCGAAAATTTTGAAGCAGGCGAAATCCTGTTTGCCGAAACTGCAGCACAGAAAGAAGAGCTTTGGAAAATCCGCAAGAACATCTCTCCAGCGGTGAATGCCTACACGTTAACAAAATCAGATGATGTGGTTGTTCCGCGTGCTAATTTGCCAAAGTTGATTAAAGGCATTAAAGAGATTGGAAAAAATTTCGGGTTCAATACCGTTTGCTTCGGCCATTTAGGTGACGGAAATCTTCACGTTAATATTTTAAAAGAAAATATCAGTGAAGCGGATTGGGAAACAAAAATTCCAGCTGGCATTGGTGAAATTTTCAAGCTTACGGTTTCTCTGGGCGGAACGCTTTCGGGTGAGCATGGCGTAGGTATTGCCAAACGACCCTACATGCCGATCGCGATGAGTGAAGTAAATCTGGAACTGATGCGCGGCATTAAAAAAGTTTTCGATCCTAAAGGAATTCTCAATCCGGGTAAGATATTCTGATCATGACGTTCAGGAAAAGTCTGATAATAATTCTGATTGCAGAGTTGCTCATCGCAGCTTTAGCAGTCCGCAATTATGACTTCGACATTTCCGGACTGCAGGCAACTACACGCTTTTCGGGAAGACTGTCGTTATTGATCTTCAGTATAATCTTTATCCTGCTTCCGTATCATCGTGACAAGCTTTCGAATTTATTATCGGACAAGTTCTTTTTGATCTTTGCCATTGCCCACGGAATTCATCTGGCAGAATTACTCTCTTATATCATGTTATCAGGCGGCAATCTTATTCCAATCCGCGTGGCGGGTGGTGCATTGGCCTATGTATTTATTTTCATTATGCCCCTTTTAAGTGAAAGAATTTCTTCAAAAAGGCTTCACTTAGCTGAAAATATTTATCTTTTCTACGTCTGGTTTATTTTCTTCATGACCTATCTCCCACGTGTGCAGGGAAAGTTGCCGCACGTTGGCGGAAGCTATCCTGAATTTGCAATCTTATTCGCGTGGGTTTGTGTACTTTTGGTTGTCCGGATCGTTCTAACGCTAACTCATCACAAAGCCAATGCTTAAGAAATCATTAATTGGATTTTTTATACTTCTGTCATTCAGTGTTAAAGCTCAATCATCGTATGACAGCCTGAAGCAAATTTACCATGCGCAATACATTTTTGAACAACGTGAAAAAGGCAGTGCAGACAGTTATATCAAAAAAATTCTTACCGATACAAAAAATCCCGAGCTCCGGCAATTAACAGCCTGTGCCATTGCCGAAAATTTATACGGTTCAGGAAACTGGGTAAACAACCGAAATCTGCTCAGGCTTGTAGAGGATGTTATTGCGAATCCCCAATCAGTAAGAGCACACACAAT
>CAZHQP010000098.1:0-9111 GCA_964534735.1 uncultured Roseivirgaceae bacterium | reverse complement strand
TCTAAGTGAATTCAAAGTAATTTTTTTGTGACACCTTTAAAAACCGGTTTGAATATGCAAAATATCAGGTTTATAACAATCACCTCATGAGAATTCCTGTTTTAGTTATCGTTGTTTTTATGTGCGGTTTGCTGGAGGCGGCAGCACAGGAAAAAAATCTTCAATACTATTATTCAAAAGCGACAGAAGCCCGGAAGGCGCGTGATTATCCGGTGTTCTACGAAATGATAGTGCAAGCCGGTATACTGCATCCCTATCACCAGGGCATACAATATCAGCGCGGAATTGCAGCTGCCGTAAATGCTAAACCTGAAGAAGCTGTGCAATACTTAAAGAAAGCAGTTCTCACCAATGCTTCTTTTGATTTGTCAATCGATGAGCTCACGTCATTGGCGGGCAGAAAAGATTTTATCCAGTTGCAGGAATTACAGCTCGACCTGGCTAAGCCGGTTATTAATTCCGATACAGCATTTGTAATTCGGGACCGGTCCGTGCATGTTGAATCAATCGCATTATATAAAAATACGTTGTATGCTTCCAGCGTGAATAAAAGAAAAATTATAAAAGTTGATGCGCATGGACAAGTATCCGATTTTACGATAGAAGGTCAGGATGGACTTACTTCCGTATTGGGAATCCGCATTGATGAAAGTAAAAAAATACTATGGGCCTGCTCCTCTCCGATGGAGATGATGGAGAACTATGACACTGCGGCAACGTCACGCGTTGTTAAATATGACCTGACAACCGGAAAGGCGCTCGCACGGTACGAGCTCGCAAAGAAAAGCAAGAGCGTGTTTGGCGACCTGGCATTGAACAAAAAAGGAGAAGCTTTTATTTCTGATAGCCAGACCAACACGATCTTTAAGGCTAACGAATCAACGAAACAACTTGATGTATTCTTTACATCCGAAGAGTTCTGGAATCTGCAGGGCCTTACATTCTCAGACGATGAGCGCTATATGTTTATTGCCGATTACATTAAGGGGATCTTTCGGCTGGACTTAAAAACAAAAGAACTGTTACAGCTAACCAATGCATGTGAAGCATCCTTGAAGTCGATTGACGGACTGCTCTTCTATAAAAAGACCTTGATTGCGATTCAAAACGGAACTGCCCCCATGCAGGTTAACCGGTATTCGCTTAACGCTGATATGACTTCGCTTTCAAAAGTGGTAACGATAGATCGTGGGCATTCTGCTTTTGGTGAACCAACCAACGGGTTTATCGTTAACAATACCTTGTATTATGTAGCGAACAGTCAATGGGGTGGCTATACAAAAGATAACACGCTGAAGCCGGCCGATCAGCTGCAGGATGTGGTGATCCTGAAAGCAAATCTGAGTAACCAATAAGAATCTCAGGACTTTACCCGCTTATAGACAAAATCATAAGTTGTAACCCACGTCTTACCGCCATCAACAGATGTTTCGTGAAATTTGACGCACCTGGTCAGGGCCCTGGTTGAAGAAGTAAAAGTGTATCAGGGTTTCCACACCCTGCGCATTCGTTGAGTCACACTCAAACCTCATAGCGCCATCGCGATATTCTCCGTTTGTAAATTCACTGGCATTTATTCCAACCTATAAGCTGACAGACATAAAAACAATTAACTATACCCCAGGCAGTATCATTTTTAGTACCTTGTGAAAATGCAGGATATTCAACAACAATCCGGTAGGGTTACACAATGGCTCCGTAACTCAAACGGGTTTGTGTTTTCGGTGTACGCAACCCTGGCTGCATTTTGTTTGTACACCTGCATCTTTGCTTTCCGGAAAACTTATACCGTTGGAACATTCGAAGGATTTGTATTTCTGGGCATGCGGTACAAAAGCTGGCTTGTTATAACACAGGTTATCGGTTATGGAGTTGCAAAATTCTGGGGCATTAAGCTGATCAGTGAGTTAAAATCATCCACGCGCGTAACCGGTATATTAATCATGGTTGCCATGGCTGGAGCTTCGTGGCTGCTGTTTGCCATAACGCCCGCTCCTTACAATATAATTTTCCTGTTCACGAATGGGCTGCCGTTAGGCATGGGCTGGGGACTTGTTTTCAGTTACCTGGAAGGAAGACGTTTTACGGAAGTGCTTGGGGCAGG
This sequence comes from uncultured Roseivirgaceae bacterium, assembly GCA_964534735.1. GTDB lineage: Bacteria > Bacteroidota > Bacteroidia > Cytophagales > Cyclobacteriaceae > UBA2336. Next base: position 7,007 of record CAZHQP010000098.1, on the reverse strand, counting down.
AGTTTCGGTAAGCTTTATCTTCTCTTCAGGCTTTGCAAAATCCGTTGGAGGATTTGTGATGAAGTTCTGGGGCATTTCTGAATACTGGATGCCGTTTGTGTCAGCCTGTATTTTTTCATTGCCGTTACTCATGTTTCTCTGGATGCTTAACCAATTGCCTCCGCCCGATGCGATTGATGAATCGTTACGAACGAAGCGCCAGCCGATGAACCGGGAGGAGCGAAAAAAATTTCTCTTCATGTTTGCTCCGGGGCTAATCCTGTTGATCTTAACCTATACGCTGCTAACCGCATTTCGTGATTTCCGGGATAATTATTCTGCCGATGTCTGGAAAACACTTGGGTACGGTAACTCTCCCGGGATCTTTACAAAAACAGAAGCTCCTGTAACAATTGCCATTCTCCTCATTATGGCAAGCCTCATGTTCATTCGCAGCAACCGGTTTGCATTCATGATAAATCATGTCATTATTCTTGCGGGTATGTTGCTGGTAGGTATTACAACATTTTTGTTTGAGCAGCACCTCATCAGCGCTACAAGCTGGATGATCATGCTGGGCATGGGATTGTATATGGGATACGTTCCGTTTAATAGTATTCTGTTCGACAGGATGATTGCCACATTCAAATACGTCAGCACGGTTGGCTTTCTGATTTACCTGGCAGATGCATTCGGATATCTCGGCAGCATTGGTGTTTTGCTGTATAAAGAATTTGGTCAGCCTCAATTAAGCTGGCTGGATTTTTTTATCCAGGCAGGCTACATAATGTCGGTTGCCGGAAGCCTGCTCATTATCGGTTCAATGATTTACTTTTATTATAAGCATCACCAATGGGCTAAAAGCATATAGGGACGTCACGCTTCATTAGCATGACGTCCCTATTTATAATCGTTAGATGTTAGTCTTATCCCTTCTTGCGGATGTAAACGTCTCCGTTGTTTGTTTTCATGGTAACCTCTGCTCCGCCACCGTTAATGTCGCCCTTCTTCCAGTCGTCAATAACAATCCGGTAGGTGCCTGATTTGGAATCTTCGGTTTTCTTAGGGCCTGAGCTGGAAATTTTCATATCGAAGTCGGTATAGATATCACCCTGCTCGGTCTTCATCTTGAATGAAGCTTTTGAGGATGCCGGTAGCGTGACGTCTACATCTCCGTTATAGGTGTGGTATGACATTGGTGCTCCTTCCGTAACCTTATCGAAGGTAACTTTGATCTCGCCATTATACGTGGTCGCGATCACTGAACCTGATATGTTAAGCGCAGTAATCTCTCCGTTATAGTTGGTGAGCGCCAGCTCGCCCTGGATACCGGTTACAGTCAGATCGCCATCATTATAGGTATGCGCCTGCACATCCATTCCTGCAGGAACTTCTAATTCCAGATCAATCTCTTTATTCCAAGAGTTTGATTTAATTGTAACGAAATTGTTATTCTCAGAACCTTCCAGGTCAATTCCGCCTCCGCTTACCCGCTTAAGTCCGCTTTTGCTATCATTCTTACGATCTTCATCATCGTCTTCTGACTTATACTTAACCAATACATCCTTACGGGCAGTGCCTTTTATCGTAATCGAGCCCGAGTTCAGATGCACTTTTATCTTACCCCGCTTGGCCGGATCGCTCAGCGCGACTGTAAACTCATTTGGATTTTGTGCTTTCGCGATTGCTGTGATGCAAATCAGAAACAGAGTTAATATTACTATAGATTGCTTTTTCATTTCTTATTGAATTAATATTTTCTAATTGATCTTTTCTTTTAAATAAACATCTCCATTAAAGGTCTCGAAGTCAAGCATCGGTCCGCCTGTTCGGATCTTGTAGCGGTTAGCGTTTACTTTGTATTTTACCCCGGTTCCGTTTTTGGTTTGCTCAACCTGCGTAGGAAGTGTTTCGAGCGGTTCAATATCGGTGTAGAAATCCCCGTTAAAGCTTTCGAAGCTGAAGTTGGCAGCAAGCCCTTTCTGAAAATAGGCATTGATGTCGCCATTGAGTGAGTAGAAGCGGCAATCTTTCACAGGATTTTTAGCATACTCAATATCCACATCGCCATTAATCGTGGATGCATCTGCTTCGCGTATCAGGTCTTTTAATTTAATGCCTCCGTTAATGTTGCTGGCATACACGATCCCTTTCACATTCTCCACGCTGATCTCACCATCGTTAATCGTGCTAACCATAACGTTGATGCCGGCAGGAACTTTCACAACAAAGTCCATGGTGTAGTCAAACTTCTCATCACAGTTTTTTCCGCAATCATTCCAGCTATAGCCCCAGTTTCGCATCCACCGATTTCCATTTCTGAATTTTTTGCCGTCATACTTTCCAAAGGAGCTGCAGGTTCCTTCCACGTAAAGCACAAGCGAGTCAACATCATTGATTACCCCGAGTTGGATGTTTGCTTTTCCTTCATCCAGCCGGGCCTGGGTTTTACCGGTAATGGTCTTCGTCACCTCCACCAGAATTTTTGTTCCCTCGTAACCTGCTACCCTTACATCTCCGTTGATGTTGGCGATCATAAGGGCGTTATCGGGTGAGGTTTTTTCAAACGTTAGCTCTTTTATAATTTTTTCGGTGTGGGTCTGTGCGAGCACAGGCGCTCCAATCAATCCCAGCCAAACGATCCAAAATATCTTTTTCATTATGTCATGGTTTTAATGCTTTCCTCAATCCGTTTTTTAACATCCTGAGGTGTTCGCTCATTTTTCATTGCTTTTTGAAGTTCTTTCACCGAAGATTTCTCCTGCAACTGTTCCATCAGCTCAGCGAGTGCTATTAGTACAAGGGGTGAGTCTTGTTTGCCAATAGACCGGACAAGCTCTGTGCGGATGCGGCTGTCGCGCACGAAAGGCTTTAATGCTTCAAGCGCTTCAAGTCGCACGTTTATATTCTCATCATTATTTAAAGTTTGAAGAAGTGCATTCGTAACCTTCGCGCTTACGCTTGTCATCTCACTGGTTAAGCTTACTGCTTTCAATCTTTCCGTAGCGGATTCCTGCTCAAGCATGGAGAACATCATCATCTCTTTCATCTCCTGAACTTCGCTTGTAAGCTTCTCCACTTGCTGGTTACTGGTGGGTGACGGGAAGAGTAAGTATCCAGCCAGAAAGCCAACAACCAGAGTTACCGAAGCAAAGGCAAGCTTAGGGGCTAATTCAGGCCACGAGAAAAATCTCGCCCAGGAAAAGCCATTGTCTTTTGCCTTCACCACCTTCAGCATTTGGTAGAAGCTATCATCCAGGTCTGTAGACGGCACCGGAGATTTCATTTCCATTACCTGCACTTCCAGCATACTCAGCTCACGAAACTGGTGCAATTGTATCGTGCCTTCTTCAAGTAATTGCTCAATCAATTTGACCTCGGAAGGATCAGCCTGCCCTTCGTTGTACTTAACAATAAGCTCTTCAATTCTCTCCTGTTCCATATCACATGTGTTTTTCCAATTGTTGATATACTGCTTTTAAATCCTGGAGTGCCCTGAACACTTTTACTTTAACAGCGCCTTCGGTGCATCCCAGTATCTCTCCGATTTCTTTATACTTTTTTTCCTGGTACTTGCTTAATAAAATAATCTCGCGCTTATCGGCCGGCAGTCTGTCGAGGGCCATCGACAGCATTTTGCTTTCTTCATCCTGTAAAAGCTGTACGGAGTAAGCATCGTCATGACCGAGCCTGTTCTCCCACAGTTCTACAGATTCAGCTTTGCCAAGCTTGTTTTTCCGGTAATGGTCATGGTTCACATTTCGCGCAATGTGAAACATCCACGTTTTGAAATCGCCCTCTCCGCGAAAAAGGTATCGGTATTTCAAAATCCGGAAGAAAACGTTTTGCACCAGGTCTTCGCTCAGCTCAGCGTCCTTGTTCATGTTATAGAAAAAGCCAAACAACGGCTTTTTGTAGCGCTCGAAAAGCAGGCCCAGCTTATCAAGGTTGCCATCTTTAACCTTGAGCATCAAGGCGTTGTCGCTGAATGTTTCCAAGTCCCGTACAGGTGTTTTCATGAAGGGAAACCTTCCCTTTTCAAGAAGGTTACACGGTGCTTAGAAAATTAGCACAAACTTTCGGAATTGAAGGGAATCGGCTTAAATCGTTTTACTGGCCGGAAGGTCAATAATACCCTGCTGGTAAGCATATTTGACAAGACCAACGTTTCCACGCGCAACAACTTTAGACAGGATATTGGCTCTGTGGTTGAAGAATGTTTTCTCACTGATCTGCAGTCGCTTGCTGATCTCAACAGGTGTAAGCTCCTGACAGATCAATAACAAGATCTCCAGCTCACGCGAGCTCAGATGGGTTGACCCGACATTTCTATGCCGCTTGATCTTGTTTTGTAAAACCTGGTTGATAATATCGTTACGGTAAAAGTCGCGGTCCGCAATCGCATAGAGTGCGCGTTCTACTTCTTCAGGCTCGGCATTTTTATTCAAAAATCCATGTACACCAAGTTCCATCAGGTTGAGGATAAAAACTTCCTCGGTGTGCATGGTAAGGATCAAAATTTTTACCTCAACATGATTTTCAACGAGGTGTTTGGCTGTATCAAATCCATTCAGCACCGGCATTTCAAGGTCGAGAATAACAATGTTGGGTGCATCAACCTCTACAAGTGAGATCAGCTCTTTTCCATTTGCAGCTTCTTTCACATCACCAATGCGTTCAAAGGTGTTGAGCAGACGGATCATTCCTTTTCTTACAAACGTGTGATCATCGGCAATATAGATTTTGAGTTTGCTCATAGTTGGAGGGGGACAGTAAATTCAATAGCAGATCCTTTGGGAGTATTTTTTCTTACTGACAATTTTGCCTGTATTTTATTAGAACGGTTAGTAATGTTCCACCAGCCCACTCCGCTGCGAACCTTTTCGTTCAGCTCAAATCCGATTCCATCATCTGTAACCTGGATCTCCAGGGCATCCGGACTCCATTGAAGCTTGACTTTTATAACAGTCGCTCTGGCATGCTTTACGGCATTATTTAGAAGCTCCTGAACAATCCGGTAAACCATAAGGGCCCGATCATCTTTCCAGAACGTACTGCGGCCCTGCTCTTCGTAAATAACTTTTTGCCCTTTGCCATCCAGGCGCGTGCAGAACTCTTTGATTGAAGACGCAAGGCCTGTGTGATTAAAAGCTTCGGGAGTAAGCTCCCAGGAAATTCTTCGAACGGAATCAACTGATTGATCCAGCATATTCATGGTTTCAGAATAGGAGTCTTTTAGCTCACCGGAAAAATCAACTGATCTTCCAAGGAACGCAATGTTAAGCTTGGCGGCCCATAACAGGGATCCAATTGAATCGTGCAGATCAGCCGCAATGCGCTTTCGCTCAGTTTCGGTAGAATCAATCTGCAGCTGAATCATTTGATTTTGAAACTCAAGGTCCATCAGCCTTCTCTTCTCCTGTTCCTGGAACATCTTACGCTGATAGAGTGCAATGAACACAGCAAATCCAACACACAGTATAAGCATTCCCATCGATCCGATTACGACAATATTAACGACCTGACTCTCCATGTGCAGTTTTCAGGTTTCGGTAGCTCTGCCATAAGGCAATTGCGAAAAGTATATTTTTTATAATGTTCAACGAGTTATGTACCCACATCCAAAAAAACATTAAAGTTTTAGGATCCTGTTCCAAATAATTTCTTGCAAGGAATACAAAAAAATTGCCAGAGTAGTACAAAAGAGTAGCAAATGCAATCCAGAGTATCGGTAACCGATGAATATGGGTAACCTTAAGTTCACTCAGTAATTTATAAAAGAAGGCAATGGAAACGGTAATCAGCACCAGGCCGTCTAATGCGCTTGATCTTATAAGGGCAGCACCCTTCTCAAGAATAAGAACTATCGTACAAAACGAAACGGCAACGGAATATAGAACTATAAATATTGCCTTGCGCTCAAACTGCAGGCTGAAGATGTATAGCAGAATAGTAAATTGAATAACCATGAAGATATCACCCGGCCATGCATTGTCTTGCTTAAGAATCCCAAGTGTTCGTTGCGTAACATCGGATATCAGGCCGGCAATCAACAGCCAGCGGAGCGCTGCAATTTCACGCGGAATAGTTTTCCATTGGACAATTGCCAAACTCAATGGAATGAGCACGGAAAAGATGGAAATATAAATAAGAACCCGTATATCCATAATAACAATAATTGCAGGCCGTGGGGACCTGCAACAGTAGAAACTTAAAGCGGATTATTGCTGCAAACAGGAGGACACGGTGAAGAATTATCCACAATGATCGGCCCCTCGTCTGCAGCCGCTGATTTTGCGGCAGCTCCTTCCTCCGGGAGCAGATTATCGCCCTGCGCATCAACGCCAACAAGGAGCAATTGCTTCTTGCCCTGATCGTCAATTGCATAATAGATGCGAAGACCAACACTGTTGCCTTCATTCGTTACGCGATTAACAATGTCCGCACTAAAATAGTGCGCTTCGGTCTCACCCGGCTTGATGGTGGCGCGATAGTTTGCTGTCCACTTTTTGGCAGTTTCCAGAGATATAGACCCCCCTGCTGATGCATTAAAGTTTGCCATAGATAATGATTTTTAGTTTACGTGAATATAAATGGGAATTTTGATTCTTCGTAAGTCATATAGGAGTTACTCCTACTGATTCCGCAGTCTAATCAAAGATTTTATTCAATTAAGAGCTCATTTTACTCTTTACCAATGAGTTACAGCGTCAAACGAATGATATCAAAATGCCGGCTGCAGGAAAATTAATGTTATACGTCATATTATTCAGACATGAGCTTGTTGGGTATAGTAATCGTAATCGCAGTTCCTTGTCCAAGTTCTGATGTAATGGATATTGTGCCAGACAACTTTTCAACCATTTCTTTTACAATGTAAAGCCCAAGCCCGGCACCCTGGCTTCGGTCAGTAGCCCGATAAAACATATTAAAAACATTAGCAATATAATCGGCATGGATTCCAATACCATTATCGCGAATGCGCAGTACACAATGGGCCGGAGTAATCGTAGCTGTTATCTGGATTA
>CAZHQP010000097.1:0-9152 GCA_964534735.1 uncultured Roseivirgaceae bacterium | reverse complement strand
ATGCCATTGTAAAGGTAAATGGGGTCTTTACCCCGGATTTTGATGCTCATATTTGGTGGATAACCCGTCACCACAACACCCGGCACCTGCGACTGGAGCATCTGAAGAACATTTGCATAACCTGTGCCGATCTTCTTGGAGTCGACAACCCTGTCAACTCCGGCCATGCCGATCAAACGCGGATCGCGCTCACGCTTTGCCGTAATTTTAACTTCATCAAATACCTTAACTTTTGTAGAATTAATTACCATCTTCTCTTCTGCCTGTTGCTTGAGATAGGGCGAAGCATCAAAGGCAGTAAAGGAAGTAAACGGATGATTGGATGGAGGCGAAGGATTAAACGGGTCCAACGCAAACTTATAGGGTTGCTTTTTTCCTTTGTCATTTTCCGTCTGGAACGCAAGCTTCATGGAATCGTAAAACAACAAATCATCCGTATAAAAAGCGCCTGAGCTGTCAGGTTTCAGGATAATGACATTACCATCCATACTTACAACTTTCAGGATACTGTTTGCAGGTGCTTTTTTTCCGCCTGCCTTTAGCACTCTTCCGCTTAATGGTAATCCCTTTTCGCGTTTATATTGTTGTTCTGAAAGCTTGTCATTCAATACATCACTCCAGGTAAACCTGCGCCAGCCGTGCACCATCATTAACAGGTCCAGGTTTTTTCGTGTTTCGGTAAGCGAATCTTTAAAGTAATAACCAGGATTTTCAATATTACCTTTCAAATCGGAGCTTAGTGAAAGATAATTGGTAATTGTCAACGGGTATTGATCGGGATCATTAATCAATCCGTCATCGTATACGGCAACGGAAAAATTACCATGCGCAGGTGCACCATTACGGTATTTAGCATCGGCATACACTGTTACGAGTTTGCGTTTTCCGTACCGGGTTGTATCTGCCTGAACAATAAGGTTAATTGACTCATTGTGATTTTGATACACAAGCCGTTCAGCCACAGGCCGTCCTTCTGCATCAAATACAGTGATCTGCGAAATGCCATCCGGAAATTTTGATTTAGGAATATTTACAAACATTGCATTTCCGTTTACAACACCCTCCTGAGCATGGTAGACATTACCGCGCGACTGAACCACCACATTGATTTTATGCTTTTCTGCTGCAGCAGGTTTATCTGCATTGGTGAATACGAGTACTTTTATGTTTTTACCAGCGGGATCAACCTGCATGACATACCCTTTATCATGAACTTCGGGTAAGGCATAGATACGCTTAACGGCATATGGCTTTGTGATAAGTGCATAGTATTTTTTTCCTTTGACCGGATTTAACCGCACAATGCCCATGCCGTCATGCTGGGTTTTAAACGTACTGATCAGCGTGTTATTCTCATCGACCAGTTCCCCTTCAATAGCAATACTTTTGCCATCCGGGCTAAGCGCCTTAAACGCAATTCGGTTGAATCCACAGGCAACGAGATTTCCACCCTCCGGAAAGAACTGAAGATCAACCGAATCTGGCGCTAATGGTGCTTTATCACGTGTGCCCCACACCGGATTGAGAAGCGTGATTTCTTTGCTGAAGAAAAAGTCTTCGCCTGCATTTCGCATATAATTGGTATAAGCGCGGATGAGATACCGGCCTTCCCGAAGTGTATCCGGTAATTGAAAATCGCCAAAAGTTATTCCTCCGGCAGCATACAGCACCTCTCGGCTGATGATAGTTTGCGCATCGTTGATCAACTCTACATAAACAACACTGCTTTGCGAGTCCAGACTGTGCATGGATGCTTCCACGATGTAGGCCTTAAACCAGACATCTTCACCCGCAGCATAAAAAGGCTTATCAAAATGCAGGTATAATTTCTCCTGCGGCCTGTCAGCATGATACCGTTGCATTTTCTTGAGAATGTCCTCAAGTGAATTAGAATCGAACGCAAACGAAAATAATAGCAAACAGGCCGGAGCCAATGCTGAAAGAAGTAAAACATTCTTTCGGGTGGGGGTAAAGATTTTCATAAGGGGGATTATGTAATCAATAATTTAACGGACAAGCTATATAAAAATTTTAGGCCGTATAGGAAAGGCTTTTATGATTAAGAGTATATTTAGGATCAGAAAGTTTTACCAGATGCAGTTTAAATACCCTCACGACCGTGTAGTTTTTTTCAGCGATGCCGTATTTGCCATTGCCATTACACTTTTGGTAATTGAAATCAAGATTCCAACCCATGAGCAAATCGTGGCGATGGGAATGAGTGAAGTCCTCTCACACCTGATACCTTTGTTTATCGGGTTTTTAATCAGCTTTTTGGTAACTGCCTTATTCTGGCGCTGGCACCTGATCCTGATGAATTTTGTCAAACAAGTCGATAACAAGCTTGTTTGGTTAAATGTCTGGCTTCTACTTTTTGTGGCTTTGCTGCCCTTTTCATCCGGATTTTATTCTGAGTATTTTTCTTCCAATGCACCTTTCGTCATCTATTGTATCGACCTGGCATTTATCGGGTTCTTTAGCTATTGGATGACTGCCTATGTAGTTAAAAAAGAGAATTTGACAGAAACACTTGGAAAAGCCCAGGCACGATGGATGAAACAACGCGCACTTATCGTTCCGGTTGTTTTCCTGATTTGTATTCCGCTTGCATTAATTCTGCCACAACTGGGCAGGCTTGGCTTCATTCTTATTTTTGTGCTTCAGTTCATCGGCACCCGGTATTACAAAGGAAAGTGATTAGTCACACTGTATAACCTGATAGGCATACAATTGTTCGTACGGCATGTGCATCACGTGTTTGCAATCAACCGTATTTTATCGTTCGGAAATGCTTAATATGCACACTCATTAATGCTTGATACACGCATCATTTTTTGCCGGTATTAACGTTCAACCGATGATGCACACAGTAATAATTGGAACCGGAAGCTATATCCCTGAAGTAAAGGTTCCCAATACTTCTTTCACTGATCATGTCTTTTTTGAAAAAGATGGTGTGCAGCAGGCCAAAAGCATGGCCGGGGTTATTGAAAAGTTCAGCTCAATTACCGGTATCTATGAAAGGCGTTATGCCCGTCCGGAGCAATTGGCATCTGACCTTGAACATTTAGCAGCAGAAGCTGCTATCAAAAATGCCAATATTGACCGAGAGACACTTGACTACCTAATTGTTGCCCATAACTTTGGTGATATAACATTTGAAGGCAACCGTTCAAGTATGGTTCCCTCGCTGTCATCCCGCATTAAGGCATTGCTGCGAATCAGTAATCCGGATTGTATAGCGTACGATTTGGCTGTCCAGGCTGGCTGGAAGGGTTAATTCAGGCGAATACATTTATCCGCGCAGGGGAAGCAAAGCGATGCATGATCATTGGTACAGAAACTTTATCGCGGGTTATCGATCCGCATGATAAGGATTTGATGATTTACAGTGACGGGAGCGGAGCCGTGATTGTTGAGGGAAGGGAAGGTGAGGGTGGCATCATTTCATGGAAAACACAAACGCACACCATCGAACATGCACAGCTGCTGCACATGGGCGCATCGTATTCACCTTTCACAGAGAACAAGGCAGATATCTTTCTGAAGATGAATGGCCGCAAGGTATATGAGTTTGCCCTTAATCATGTTCCTTTATTGATTAAAACAGTTTTAGACAAAGCCAATGTTCACATCTTGGAAGTTAAGCGGGTGTTGGTTCACCAGGCTAACGATAAGATGGATGCGGCTATTGTTGAACGGACATTTAAGCTTTACGGACTGAGCATTGTACCGAACGATATTATGCCCATGACAATCGGGTGGTTGGGAAACAGCTCAGTTGCAATACTGCCAACCTTGCTGGACTTAATACTGAATAATAAAATGCCCGGACATTCTTTATCAACATCTGATAAAATCATTTTTGCATCTGTTGGGGCTGGCATGAATATCAATGCTGTTCTTTATCGATTTTAAGATTCTTCAGCACAACCGGTTTGCGTATCGTATATCGTATGTATTATCTATGCTCAAGTGAATTAATAATTGCAGGAGAATTGAGGATAATGGAACTAATCCGGCCCTAAAATGTTATCTTTACAGCCCTTCTGTTTGAGAATGATTAGCCGAGGCTCTCCATCCCATCCACCTGGCAATTCATTTTAAATACAATTCATGGCAAGACCACAGGAAACATTCAATAAAAAGGAGCTCCAGAAGAAAAGGGCACAGAAAAAGAAAGAAAAGGAAGAACGCAAACAGGAACGAAAGGCAAATGCGAAATCCGGGCAAAGTCTGGATGAAATGATGGCATACGTGGATGAGAATGGTAATCTCTCTTCTACACCACCCGATCCGCTCAAGAAAAGAAATATTATCGTAGGCGATATTGTCACCGGTTCACGCAACGAGGGGAGCTCTCAACCAAGCATTCGAAAAGGAAAGGTTTCATTCTTTGATGCATCAAAAGGCTTTGGTTTTATTATGGACTCAGAGAGTGGTGAACGCGTATTTGTTCATATCAATGCGCTGAAGGCTGCATTGCAGGAAAATGAGACGGTAACGTTTGAGACGGAACGCGGTCCGAAAGGGCTTCAGGCAAAAGACGTGAAGGTTATAAAATAAAAAATCCCTGACGAAGCCGTCAGGGATTTTTCTATGAGATCAAACTTGATTAGTCAACCAACTTAACCCGCACTGCATTCAGGCCCTTCTTGCCACGCTCAACTTCGTACTCAACCTGATCTTTTTCACGGATCTCATCGATGAGGCCGGATACGTGCACAAAAATGTCTTCGCTTGAATCGGCCGGTTTAATGAATCCAAAACCTTTGGCTTCATTGAAAAATTTTACTGTTCCTTGCATTATTAATTTTTTAAAAATGGTAAAATGATCTGCAGTTAAGCATTCGCAAATCCGGGTTATCATAAAGATCCTATTAGTTTTTGTTCCGGGACCGGAACCAAGCGTAACGAATGATGATGAAAAAAGACGGTTTGTGCCGCCACGTATTTTTAGAAAACTTAATTACAGTATAAAAGTAAGGGATTAATAGCTTTTTTCCTATATAAAGGTCATAAAGTTTCCACAATCGACACCTGCAGCCTGTAATCCCGGGTCAGGGTAAACTCAAATGTATCCTGTTCCATAAGCTCAGTGGCTCTTTTTGATAACGTAAGGGCATGCAGCAGATCGCTCGCAATGAGTGAATCTTTAAGATTTGTAAGCGCTTTTCCCCGATGCGCCCGAAGGGTAAACCCGAGACTCTTTTTAGCGGCAGGAGCCACGGACTTCAACTCATGCGAGAAAAGCTGATATTCCTGAGGTGAGGTCTTGGCATCCACCATAAGTTTTAAAATGGCCGGGCGGTATTTACTCCATAGCGGAGCATATGCTGATGTGAATGTCTTATCCATAAACTATGTACTTTTTAAATTATCCCAGGTATGCGCGTAAATTTTCACTTCTGAGTTCTTTACGCAAACGTAACGTGGCTTTTTCTTTGATTTGACGAACGCGTTCACGTGTAAGATCATGCTTGTCACCGATTTCTTCAAGCGACATGGGTTGTTGATTATTCAAACCATAGTAGTCGGATAAAATACCGGCTTCACGGGAAGTAAGCGTTTCGAGCACTCTTGATACCTCGAGCCTGAGCGAATCATTCATCAATTCCGCATCGGGTGTTTGCTCGGAAACATTCTCAAGCACGTCTAATAAACCATTTTCTTCGCCTTCCATAAACGGTGCATCCATGGAAACATGACGCCCCGTGTTCTGCATGGTAAGCCGCATTTCATCTACCGGGATATCCATGACCGTGGCAAGTTCTTCGGCTGTTGGCTCGCGCTGATATTCCTGTTCCAGTTCAGAAAAAGTTTTCAGCATTTTATTAACTGATCCAATACGATTTAAAGGTAATCGAACAATGCGCGACTGCTCGGCAAGTGCCTGCATAATTGACTGTCGTATCCACCAAACTGCGTACGAGATAAATTTAAACCCGCGCGTTTCATCAAAACGCATTGCAGCTTTGATCAGGCCCAGGTTGCCTTCATTGATCAGGTCACCCAGCGTAAGGTTATTACTTTTAAACTGCTTGGCAACAGAAACTACGAACCGAAGATTGGCCTTTGTAAGCTTTTCAAGCGCGACTGTATCGCCCTGACGAATGCGTTTCGCTAATTCCACTTCCATTTCAGCAGTAATCAGCGACACTTTACCAATTTCCTGTAAATACTTATCCAGTGAAAGCGATTCGCGATTGGTAATCTGTTTAACGATCTTTAATTGTCTCATGAGAATAGTTGGATCAGGCTGGTCTTGCGCCCAATTGTTTTAATAAGCGGGCATGACCTGCCAGTGCACTGATAAATGTGCGTGAGGTTTTATAAGGCAATCCGAATTCAAGAGCGGTCTCTTTTACAATACCGGCAATCTTCCGGTAATGCACATGACAAATATTCGGAAACAAATGATGTTCAATCTGGAAATTCAGTCCGCCAACATACCAGGAGAACCAACGACTTCGGTTACCGAAGTTTGTCGTGGTTAATAATTGATGTACGGCCCAGTTGTTCTCCAGTGTACGTTTTTCATCGGGCAGGGGATACTCCGTTCCTTCAATAACATGAGCAGGCTGAAAGATGATTGCAAGGATAAAACCAGCTATATAATGCATAATTACAATACCAATCAGCACCTGCCACCAGGTGAGCGGTGTGAATATTAACGGAATTACAAAAATATACCCTGCGTAGAAGAGTTTCGATCCGATCAGGATAATCCATTCGCGGGTGGTATGAAAATTATGCTTTTTGATAAGTCCTGCCTTTTGATAGCGCACAATCCGGGTGAAGTCGTTAACAAACATCCAGGTAAGTGTCATTAATCCATACAGAAACCAGGCGTAGATAAACTGGTATTTATGCATGCGTTTCCAGGCGGAATGAGGAGACAGACGCAATACTCCGCGCGGACTAATATCTTCATCTTCCTCATGAACATTCGTGTATGTATGATGGAGTACATTATGCTGCATTTTCCAGTTAAAAGCATTCGCACCAATCAGGTTCATGGAATAACCGATAAGAATATTCAGCCAGCGTTTGGAAGAATAAGCTCCGTGATTTGCATCGTGCATTACGGATAATCCGATGCCTGCGAGGCCTAACCCCATTACTATAATTAAGGCAATCAATCCCGGAACAGAAGTTATTGCCCCGCTTATGATTAAGCCATACGGTATGAAGTATAAGCTAAACATGACTATGGTTTTAATAGCCATTTCCAGGTTTCCATGCCTGGATAGTCCTTTTGCTTTGAAATATTCGCCAACACGTTTATTGAGCGTGGTCGAGAAATCCCGGTCTGTTGAAGCAAATGATAGTGTTTTCCAGTTCATAGCTCTTAAAAAGTTAGTAAGCGGGCCCTCAATTAATAAAGACTGATAATGGAGATGCTTTTTCGAAAGCGGCCTTCAGCAGGATTCAGGAATTGAACACTAAAGATACGCATTTTTATTGGTTTTAATTCGTTTTTCATAACTGCTCCAGTTGAGTGTAAAAGATATTTTTGGAACAAAACTGCGGGTTGTATCTTTCAGCACACTCTTCTATATCATGAGAAATTTCTGTTTCATTATTCTCTTGCTGATTACGCATACTTTGATTGCCCAGTCAACATCTTACGATGCACCCCCTGCGTGGGCCAGGTCCGTGATCTGGTATGAAATCTTTACTGAACGATTCAGCAATGGTGACCCTTCAAATGATCCCACCCTTGCAGACATAACTGTTCCGGGGCAATCTGTTCCGCCAGAAGGATGGGCAATCACACCGTGGACGAGTGACTGGTACAAACAGGAAGATTGGGCGGCAAAAACCGGAAGACCTTTATCGGAAACGGTCTTCTTCAGGAGATATGGCGGAGATTTACAAGGCGTACTGAATCGGCTTGACTATTTAAAAGAACTTGGGATTACAGCATTGTATTTCCGGCCGCTGAATGATGCACCATCGATGCATAAATATGATGCACGCTCATTTCATCATATTGATGTGAGCTTCGGCCCTGATCCGGAAGGTGATAAAAAACTAATCGCGTCAGAAATACCTTCCGATCCGTCAACCTGGAAGTGGACAGCTGCAGATAAAATGTTCCTTAAAGTTATTGAAGAAGCACACAAGCGAAACATGAAAGTTGTGCTTGACTATTCGTGGAATCATACCGGCATTATGTTCTGGGCTTTCCAGGATATTCTGAAAAATCAACAGCAATCCGTTTGCAAAAACTGGTATGCGATTAAATCATTTGATGATCCGGCTACTCCGCAAAATGAATTTGCATACGATGGCTGGGTTGGGATTCAAAGTCTTCCGGAAATAAAAAAAGTTGATGTTACAACTCCGCGTGTAATCGGAAATCCATACGAAGGTGATATTAACCCGGATGCTAAAAAACACATTTATGCCGTTACGAAACGCTGGCTGGCACCCGATGGCGATATTTCAAAAGGCATTGATGGCTATCGGATGGATGTAGCTGATCATATTGGATTAAAATTCTGGCGTGAATGGCGAACGGTTGTCAGAAGCATTAAATCAGACGCCTACATTGTAGGGGAGATCTGGTGGAAGAAATGGCCGGAGGAGCTGATGGATCCTGCACCGTATACACAGGGCGATGTGTTCGATGCAATAATGTTCTACCAGGTGTATCGGCCTGCGCGATATTTCTTTGCAAAAACAGATTTTAAGATTGACGCAAAACAGTTTGTTGACAGTCTGAATTTTCAATGGAACCGGTTGAAAGAACCAAACACCTATGCAATGATGAATACTGCGAGCTCAGCTGATGCACCACGATTGTTGTCTGATTTTTATAATCCGGGTCAGTATAAAAAGTTCGCGAAACCTGTTGAAGATCCAAACTACAGAACTGGAAAACCGGATGCAGAAACATATAACCGCCTTCAGCTTTATTTAATCTACGCATTTACAACCCTGGGTGCTCCGCACATTTATAACGGTGAAGAACAGGGCATGTGGGGCGGTGACGATCCGGACGATCGTAAGCCATTAATGTGGCCCGAGCTAAAATTCGATAAGGAAACTCAAACAAATTTTCAGCCGGGAACAAAAACGTACGATGCTGTAGCATTTAACACCGATCATTTCGATTTTTATAAGAAGCTGGCAAATATCCGCAA
>CAZHQP010000096.1:0-9171 GCA_964534735.1 uncultured Roseivirgaceae bacterium | reverse complement strand
GGTAATTGTACTGTCCATGTACGCCAGGAATTTTTTATCGTGCGAAGTATCCTTTGTATTGGGCATGATCTTCCACCACTCAATCAATCCCATTAAAAAGTAAGGCAACGGATGCCAGCGGTATTGTTGCTTCAGACTATGAAAGCCGTCTTCCGCCCGGTCAAATTTAAAATTGTAGAGATCATTTAACGCCTGGGCGCACTGGAGTTGTACCGTTAAGTCGGATAGTAAGATAATTGTTGTATCTTTTTTTACCGGCTTTTGTGCCTGCACGGAAAAAGATGCGACTAACTGAATCAGCAGCACCAGCAGAAAATTCCGAATCCGTAATATCTTTGACAAGTTAATCATACAGCATACAACGCTTTCCCTGCTTTTCTCATGCAACCGAACAACGAAACTAAGTCAATATTTGCTACAGACAAAAGGCTGTTGTTCGTTTTGCTCTGCGTGATCACGGTTTTTCTCCTGTACTTTAAAAAGGCATTTATTGAATACGAAACGGCCGCCTTCGAGTTTCTGCAAGACCGGCCTGAGGGTATGGTTCTGAAGGTCCTGACTGCTCTTCAATTCGTTTCTATTCCGCTTGTTTACCTGTGGAAATTTACCGTGATCTCTTTCGTTATCTGGGTCGGATGTTTCTTATACGGATACCGGGTAACATACGTTCAAAGCTGGGGTGTGGTGATCGGGGCCGAATTTATTTTCCTGATTCCGGAGGTTCTGAAAATCCTTTACTTTCTGGTCATTGAGACCGATCCGTCCTACTCCGACATCGGGGCGTTTTACCCGCTCTCACTGATGCACTTTTTCGATTATTATTCCATTGATCATAAATGGGCTTATCCGCTCCGGGCTTTGAATGTGTTCGAAGTGGTATACTGGTTCGCACTGGTTTCGGGCATTCATCATTACGCCCGCAAAGACAAAAAAATCGTGTGGTTTATTGTGGCCAGCTCATACATCCTGCTCTTCCTCCTTTGGCTGGGATTTTACGTAATAGTTTATAAATAATTCCGTTACTATCCGGCAGTAACCGGCCATAGCCTGTGGCTGTGGACTGTTGAGTTTATTGCTTATTTTCGCCCCTTAACGTTTGAAAAACCCGTTTCATGAATTTTCAAAAGACAAATAATATTACCGGCTGGATCATGTTTTTGATCGCCCTGGCCGTGTACTGGTTAACCATGGAGGAAACCGGCAGCTATTGGGATTGCGGTGAGTTCATTGCTGTATCCTACAAGCTTGAGGTACCCCACCCTCCGGGCGCACCATTGTTCCTTCTGATCGGAAGGCTTTTCTCATTCCTGTCGTTTGGCGATGTAACGATGGTTGCATACTGGATCAACTTTACCAGCGTACTGTCGAGTGCGTTTACAATACTCTTCCTGTTCTGGTCGATCGTTTTATTCGGTCGTAAGCTTTTGAAAATCGCTAACGAAGAAGAACTTTCTTCACACACCTGGCTGCTGATGGGAGCCGGAGCAGTAGGTGCACTCGCCTATACGTTCTCCGATTCATTCTGGTTCTCGGCTGTTGAAGCCGAAGTATATGCGATGTCGTCATTCTTTACCGCTTTTGTTGTGTGGGCTATGCTCAAGTGGGATGTAATCGAAGACGAATCGAAAGCCAATCGCTGGCTGATCCTGATCTTCTACATGATCGGCCTTTCTATTGGGGTTCACTTACTTAACCTGGTTACGCTTCCGGCATTGGGATTGATTTTCTATTTCAAAAAATACAAGCCGACACTTTGGGGCATTATTGCTACGTTGCTAATCAGTGGCTTCCTGATCCTTTTCATCAACGATCTAATCATTCCGGGCTTACCAACCATTGCCGGAGGTTTTGAGTTGTTCTTTGTAAATTCAATGAGTTTGCCATTTGGTTCAGGCGCTGCATTCTTCACGCTGCTTATCATTGGCGCGCTTGTTTGGGGTATTCGATATACACAACGTAATGCAAAACCAATCCTGAATACACTATTGCTTTCCTCTGCTTTTATCCTGATCGGATATGCATCATATGCAATTATTGTAATCCGCTCCAACTACGACACTCCAATTGACGAAAACGATCCATCGGACGTGATGAGCTTCGTAAGCTATTTGAAACGTGAGCAGTACGGAAGCCGCCCTTTATTATATGGTCAGTACTTCACTGCACGCATAATTGATGTTAAGGAGGGTGCGGCTGAATACCGGAAGGGAAAAGATAAGTACGAGGTTTCGGATCATAAGCGGGAATACATTTATGAGCCCGATCAGCAAACTATTCTTCCCCGGATCTACAGCACCGATCCCGCACAGGTAAAACAATATCGATCTATTCTTGGTTTAAAAGATAATAAGAAACCGAAGTTCAGTGATAACATGCGCTTCATGTTCACCCACCAGATCGGATGGATGTACGCACGGTACTTCTTCTGGAACTTTGCCGGAAGAGAAAGTGATGAGCAGGGCGCTGACTGGATTGGTGTCGGTTCATGGTTTGATGACGTGCCGGAATCGCTTGCAAATAAAGGCCATAATAATTTTTTCATGATTCCTTTTGTGCTGGGATTAGTCGGCATGTTCTTTCAGATCGCGTATGACGGTAAAAATGCTGCCGTTGTCGGACTCTTATTTATTCTTACCGGCTTTGCGCTTGTCGTTTACCTCAATGGTCCGGCTGCAGAGCCGCGCGAACGCGATTACATCTACGCAGCATCATACTATGCATACTGCTTCTGGATAGGATTTGCCGTGCTCGGAATAGGTAAGTGGTTGATGGATCTATCCTTCAGCAAGAAAGTAGCCGCTATTGCAGCAACACTCGTTGGAATGTCAGCACCGGTTATTATGGCTCAGCAGGGCTGGGATGATCACAACCGTTCAAATCGTTATTTCTCTGTTGATTCAGCAGTTAATTACCTTGAATCGTGTGCCCCGAATGCAATCCTGTTCACAGGAGGAGATAATGACACATTCCCGTTGTGGTATGCACAGGAAGTAGAAGGCGTGCGTACCGATATGCGGGTAATTGTATTGAGCTACTATAATACCGACTGGTATATTGAGCAAAGCATGCGCAAGCACTATGAATCGCAGCCACTGCCGTATACACTTACCGAGGCACAGTATATCCAGGGTGGCCCAAATGATTACCTGCCTTACTATGGTGAGCGGCCAATCGCAAGCATGGATTTGAAAGAATATATCATGCTTCTTTCCAAAGACAGCAAAGCACTCAGGAAATACCCGGATGCTAACGTTATTCCGACACGGAATATCGTGCTGGATGTTGATGTTGCTAAAATAAGAGCTTCCGGAATTGTTCCGCAGGAACTCGATAGTCTCATCGTTCCTAAAATGGTATTGCAGCTGAAAGGTGGTGCGCTTGAGAAAAAAGATCTTGCGTTGCTGGATGTATTGCTTACCAATAATTGGGAACGCCCGATTTATGTAAACTACACATCACTGGATCAGTTCAACATTGATCTTCGTCCATACGTAGTGATGGAAGGAAATACATTCCGCATTTTACCGGTACGCAACCCCGAACCACGCAATCGCCTTGTGAATACGGAAGTTGCTTATAACAACATCATGAAGAAGTTTCAGTTCCGTGGATTACAGGATCCATCTGTTTACTACAGCGAAGATTATCGCAACTTCGTTCTGAACCACCGGGGTACGATCAATGAAATAACAGATGCCTTATTGGAAAAAGGCGAAAAAGATAAAGCCCGTCAGGTTGTTTTATACAGCCTTGAAAAAATGCCAAATGCAACCATTCCATACGATGTAAGTAACGCCCGTAACGTAGAAGTTCTGTTTGAAGTAGGTGAAAAAGAGAAGGCAATTGAAGTGGCCACTATTCTTGGAAACCGAATGATGGACCTGGCTGAGTATAACATCAGCAAACGCAATTTCGGTAACGACACATACAATGCTATCGTTGTACTAAGTGAGATGCAGCGTGTTCTTTACAAATATGGAGAAGCTGAGCTGGCCAAGAAATACGAAGATGCTTACGAAAAGTATGTGGTGATATTTCAGCAGCCCGGAGCGCTCGAATAAAAAATGTTTAACTAAACAACAAAAGACCGGCTGAACCCCGGTCTTTTTTTATGTTTATTTCTTTCTGGCGATTAGCAGCAAATCGAGTGCATTGTCCGCATCGTCTGTCACAAGATAATCTTCGTGCCGAATGCTTTTCACTAAAGTATCATCGCCCGTTTGCAGTTTGTTCCGGTTTCTTCGGTTCAAATACTCGTAAGGAGCCTGTAGCATCCACGCGGGCAAATTCCATTGCAGCCTCAAGATATCCCACTTCATGATGCGCTGAACAGATTTTTTATTCTGCTCGTAGTATTCCATTACTTTTTCATTACCCGTGATGCCCTTCATCTCAACGGAAGAAAAAATTCCTGCAGCGAGCGCTTTCAATTCGTGCGCAAGATATTCTCTGATATGCCATGGATTTCTTGACAACGACATCTTCCGGTTAGGAGTTGTGAATAATGCCACGCCTCCAGGCTTCAACACGCGGTTAATTTCTTTCAGGTAAAGCGCATCATTTTTTATATGTTCAATAACCTGTAGGCTCACTACACAGTCGTAAGAATTATCTGCCAATCCGCCCAACGGAGGAATGTTCATGCTTGTGAACTTTCCTGCCGGAAAGCGTTCTCTCAAAACAACGAGTGCCTCCTCGATTTTATCGACAGCTGTAAACGACTTTGCATTACGCATCAGCAGCTCAACACCCCGACCTTCTCCACAGCCAACTTCAAGCACATCGCCCTGAACGTAGGGTTCAGCCACAACATACGCTTTAAACAATCGTTGATGCAAAGGATTGTCGGATGGGATGTTCTCCGAAGTGATTTCAGTAGTATATATTTTTGCCATACTGCCTGCGACAGGCAAGGTTTTTGATTAAAAACTCCGCAAAAATAGGCTAATGCCCGGGAAAAATCCCAATCGAAAGTTTTAATTTGACATACTTATGATCAGGACCCTTACAGCAGTTGCGTTAATTCTTTTTGGCACAAGCCTTCAGGCACAGGTTTTACGCGACCTGAATTTCCGCTATCAGTATAACCCGGACGAGGTAGTTATCCTTAACTGGGATGTGGTGAAGGACGGTAACAGATATACAATTTTTTACGATGCCCAGCTGAACGATTCTTCCCGATTCAAAAGCATTACCGTTCAGTTTGAAACCCGGGAATCCGTGAACGATAAGACCGGGAATGTGATGGCCGAAAATCAGGTAGTTCTGAATGAAACAAAATCTCAGGTATCAGGAACTCAAAATTTCACGGGTAACGCAAATCAGCCCATTGTAGTTGCGAAAATCAGGGCTTCCGATCCGAAAAAGTCTGTTATGCTGTTTCTGTTTTATAAGAATCTTTCAACAGCACGTTCTCTTTATGGAACCGCAAATAATCAACCTGTCAGTGATTTATTTATTAATCAGAATCAGCCGGTAACATTTTCAGGATTTGAAAATGACAAACCACTGCACGTTTCGTTCTACGAAAATGCTTTTCCCGCTGCAGCTCCGGCTTTCTCTACCAGTCAGGCCCGGGTATCAAAAGTTTTAAAACCGGATTCACTTTTTGATGCGGATTCGAAGCAAGCAATACGCCTTACGAAAAAAGGCTTGTATCTCGTTCAGCAGGATACGGCTTCCGGGCAGGGGGTAGCGTTCCGCGTTGAAGCTGACTATCCTAAGCTTGGCAAGCTTGAGAGTCTGGCAGGCCCATTGATTTATGTCTGCACCAAACAGGAGTTTGAAAAATTAAAAGCAGCCGGCAACGACAAAAAGAAATTTGATCAGATCATTCTGAGTGTGACAGGCAATACAGAACGTGCCCGCATTTTTATGCGCAATTATTTCAGGCGCGTTGAGCTTGCTAATCAATATTTCAGCTCGTACAAAGAGGGCTGGAAAACCGATCGCGGGATGATCTACATTATTTATGGGGTGCCCGACCAGGTTTTTTTGTTTGCCGATCGTGAAGTTTGGGAATATAAAAACGATTATGTGAAAGAGCGGTTTCAGTTTGTTCGTTCGTCAACCATTTTCGATCCGCAGAATTACGTGCTCATTCGTGAGAAAGGCTTTACGGAAGACTGGTACAACATGATCGACTTGTGGCGCAAAGCGCGTTTCTGAAATGACGAATTTCGAATTTGGATTGACGAATAATGTTCATAAACTAAATTCGTCAACCGCCATTTTAAAATTCGTCATTTCTCGTTCGTCATTCTTAATCGTACCTTTGCCTTCATGACCTCTAATACAGACATGATTTACGGCACCCGGGCGGTAATTGAAGCAATCCGGGCCGGCAAGCAAATAGAAAAGATAATGGTGCAGACCGGTCTCAACAACGAGCTCATCCGCGAGCTTACCGGAGTTGCGCGCGAGCATGACCTTCCTGTTACATACGTGCCACAGGAGAAACTTAACCGGCTTACTCAAAAAAATCACCAGGGTGTTATCTGCATGCTTTCGGCCATTACCTATTCGCAGGTAAATGATCTGATTGATTTTGCCTACACGCAAGGTACTGAACCCTTCTTTATCATTCTGGATCGTGTTACCGATGTGCGCAACTTTGGCGCCATTGCCCGTACGGCTGAATGCGGTGGGGTTAGTGGAATTATTCTTGGTGATAAAGGCAATGCACCCATTACCAGCGATGCTATGAAAACTTCAGCCGGTGCATTAAATCATTTGCCGGTCTGTCGGGAAAAAGACTTAAAGAAAACCATAAAATTCCTTCAGGAGAATGGAATTATGGTTGTTGCCTGTACAGAGAAAGCCGATAAGAATATGTACGAAGTTGAGTTCAATCAACCTGTTGCCCTGTTAATGGGTTCAGAAGAGGATGGTATCGCTGATGTTCTATTGAAGGAGGCTGATGTTCTTGTAAAGATTCCGCTCAAAGGAAAAATCGAATCACTCAATGTTTCCGTTGCTGCCGGTGTCGCGATTTATGAAGTAATGCGGCAAAAGAGCCGTTAGAGAAAATCCGTTCCGCCCTGCGTTGCTTTCAGGTCGTTAACAAATTTCCGGAAGAGGTCTTCCTTATCTTTCTCACACACAATGATCACGTTGCCAAACTCGGCTACGAGATAGCCGTTAAGTCCCTGCACAACGATCAGTTTATCGGGTGAAGATGCCCGAATGATGGAGTTGCGGGTATCATACATCAGTGTTTTTCCTTGAGTCACATTGTTGTGCTCATCTTTTACAGAGAGTTCATGGATGGAACTCCATGACCCCAAATCGCTCCACGTAAAATGTCCGAGGCAAACGTAAACGTTAGTGGCCTTTTCCATTACACCGTAATCGATGGAAACACTTTTACATTGCGCGTAAGCTTTTTCAATTGCTTCCGTTTCTGAAGGTGTACCGAATACAGGTTCGCATTCTTCAAACACTTCTGCCATCTCAACCAAATGTTCTTCAAGCGCCTTCGTTATCGCCTGAACACCCCAGATAAAAATGCCTGAGTTCCAGACAAAGTCACCGCTTTCTAAAAACTTTTTGGCTAGCGTCAGCTCAGGTTTTTCGGTGAATGTTTTAACCTTCTTGGCAAACTTCTTATCCGGAATAAACTGAATGTAGCCGTAGCCTGTTTCCGGGCGCGTTGGCGTAATGCCTATCGTTAATAATTTATCCTGCGACTTTGCCTGCTCAGCTGCCTTTAGAATAATTTCATGAAACGCTTCTTCTTTTAAGATCAGGTGATCGGCCGGGCTCACCACAATTACCGCATCCTTATTTTCTTTTTTAATCCGGTAACTTGAGTATGCAATACAAGGAGCGGTATTCTTACGCATCGGCTCACCCAGAATCTGTGCTGCCTGCAAATCCGGCAATTGCGCTTTTACAAGATGTGCGTGCTCCTGGTTAGTGACTACATAAATGTTTTCCGGAAGACAGATGGTGAGGAATCGCTCATACGTTGACTGGAGCAACGTTTTACCTGTACCCAATACATCAAGAAATTGTTTGGGCATTGAGTTTCTGCTGTACGGCCAAAACCTGACACCCACTCCGCCTGCCATAAGCACTACGTACAGGTTCTTGTTCTTTTCTACACTTGAATGTTGCAACACGTACTTGCCGTTAAGCCTTAGACAATCCCTTCCTTGAGAAGGTCATGTAAATGTATAAAACCTTCAACTTTATTTCCCTCCATCACCACTAATTGTGTGATGCTTTTTTCCTGCATGATATGCAGGGCTTTAACCGCAAATTCATCCTTTTCAATGCTCTTGGGGTTCTTCGTCATAATATCAATCGCTTTTATGGTACTGATATTAACGTCTTTCTGAAGCATTCGTCTAAGATCTCCATCGGTAATAATTCCAAGCAATACCTTATCATCTTCCGCAACAGCGGTACAGCCTAATCGCTTGGACGAGATCTCGAGTATAACATCTTTCAACGATGCATTCGGTTTAACGATCGGCAGCTGATTGTTAACAAATACATCCGATACTTTTAAATACAGTTGCTTACCCAACGCTCCGCCCGGATGATATTTTGCAAAATCTTCACTCGTAAAGTTTCTCAGCTCCAGCAAGCAGACAGCAAGCGCATCCCCCAAGGCAAGGTGTGCTGTTGTGCTGGTTGTTGGCGCAAGGTTATTCGGACAGGCCTCTTCACCAATTGTCGCGTTTAGCACATAGTCTGCCTGTTGCGCCAGGTACGAATTAACATTGCTCACCAGTGCAACAAGTTTTGACCCTCTTCGTTTCAATAGGGGAACCAATACTTTTATCTCAGGGGTATTACCGCTTTTTGAGATACAGATGACAATGTCATCCTGCTGAATCATCCCCAAATCGCCATGAATCGCATCTGCTGCATGCATAAATAGCGATGGTGTTCCGGTAGAGTTAAGCGTGGCCACAATTTTATTTGCAATAATTGCGCTTTTGCCAATTCCTGTAATGACAACCCGGCCTTTTGCAGAATAAATTTCCTGCACACACGCTTCGAAGTTATCATCGATGTATTGTGTTAAATTCTGAATTGCTTCGGATTCATTTTTTAGAACATCCTTCGCAATTTTTTTGAGATTTTTTGTTATATTCAATGTTCCTAGAAAATTATACCCTTCTATAATACAAAGATAAAGATTTGAGACTTACTACTGTT
>CAZHQP010000095.1:0-9174 GCA_964534735.1 uncultured Roseivirgaceae bacterium | reverse complement strand
TTGAAGAAAGCCTGTTTCACCTGGATGCAGAAAGCTTACAGAAAGTAGTGATTGCGTATGAGCCTGTTTGGGCTATTGGTACGGGCAAAACAGCTACTGCGCAACAGGCACAGGATATGCATGCCGTTATCCGCAAACATCTTGCATCGAAATACGGACAAAATGTTGCTGACAATATCTCTATATTATATGGAGGAAGTGTAAACGCAGCAAATGCTAAAGAGTTATTTGCGAATGCAGATGTTGATGGCGGACTTGTTGGCGGAGCATCGCTTAAGTCGCGCGAGTTTACAGAGATTATTAAGGCAATTGGCTAATCAACGAATTACCGAATCAGTTGATTGATATGTACCACACTCGTCTTAAAGTAATATGCGATCCTGAGTTTTCAGAGATTCTTCAGGCTGAAATCTCTGAAGCTGGTTTCGATACGTTTATGGAAACCGAAAACGGATTTGAAGCATATGCTGAACAGGAGAATTTTAATAAAGAAATTCTTCACGAGGTTCAGCATCGGTACAATCAGGTTACACCGATTACATTTTATCAGGATAAAATTGAAAAGCGTAACTGGAATGAAGAGTGGGAAAAAAATTATGAGCCTGTAATCGTTGATGATACCGTTATCATTCGGGCAGTATTTCATCAGCCGGAAAAACAATACCCGTTCGATATCATCATAACACCTAAAATGTCGTTCGGTACAGGCCATCATCAAACAACTCATCTGATGGTAAAGACCCAGCTTGAGATGGATCACAAAAACAAAATTGTGATGGATGCAGGCTGCGGCACAGCTGTGCTGGCCGTTATGGCTTCGAAGCTGGGAGCGAAAAAAGTTGAGGCATTTGACATTGATGAATGGAGCGTGCCGAACGGTCAGGAGAATGCTCAGCTGAACGGATGCAATAATATTAACATCCGGCAGGGCAAGATCAGCAACCTAACGTTTGAAGACGGCTTTGATATTATTCTGGCCAACATTAATAAGAATATCCTGCTGGAAGAAATGCATCAGTATGCCGCTTACCTGAAACCGGGAGGCTTGCTGTTGCTCAGCGGGTTTTATGAAAAAGACATTCCGGATCTTTTGAAAGAAGCCGGTCTCTACAAACTATCCCAGGTAAAATCGCATGAGCGTGAAAGTTGGGTTTCGTTGTTGCTGAAGAAGTCCTAACAGGTCTTTAGCACTGCAATTCTCGGGAGTCTGATTAACACAATCCTCGCAATTCTGCGTTATACTCTTGAATAATTCCCTGCTAATGCGAGTTTTAGCTTATTTCGCCATTATTTGCGAATTTCAGGGGTTTTTGACTGCGTGAAAAAGGCACTTCTCCATAGTATTCTGGTATTGCTGGCATCGGCTTGCTTCGGGCAAAATGATGCTCCCATAAGCATGAGCTTTGCCGACAGCCTGCGGATTGTAATGGAAAATACGCGTTCGGTTGAGGCAACTGCGGTTGGCGCGGGGTTCACAACTGCCTGGAACAACATCGGCCCTGATCATCAACGGCTAATCAAGCGACAAAGCCAGGTTATGAAAAAGAAGGGCTACAAGCTTCGGCCCTATCTTGTATCCTACATAGGAGCTATCGTAGCTGCGATCAATATTGAAGGTGCTGATGCCGCACAGCTTGGAAACTTTTTAAAAGTCACCGATAAGGTTCTGGAGAACTACAAAGCCCCGCGTGTGCTTACCTTTTTTAATACTTCACGTGATTTCTTTGAACGCCATACATTATATGCCGATAAATCATATAAGCTCTATGCACGTGAAGGCAGCTACACCTTTGAATACCTCGAGTTCATTCCTCCGCCACCCGATACACTTGCATCGTTAAACACAGATCAGAATAACAATGATGTCTGGGTTGATGAACCGGTTGACACAGTATATCACGAACCACCACCGTATTGGATGACCCCGGCACTTCAACCGGATGTTCAGGGTGCGGTAATCCGGTTTACCGGAACAAGCCTGACGTTTGCAACGCCTTATGACTCTGTTTCGCTCAGCAACACAAAAGGTATCTTTTCATTAACGGATAATGTATTTGTGGGCGAAGAAGGTAAGTTCGACTGGGCATCGGTAAACCCTACAACGGAAGATGTTACGTGCAACTTTACCATATATAATTTCAACACAAAGAAACCAGAGCTTAGGGCGGATCTTGTTAACCTGAACTATGCCGGCAAAACTCCGGGGTTTATTCCGGGAAAATTTGAATTCAAGTCTCAGCCGCGAAAAGATTCTGTTGCATCAAGCTATCCTCGGTTTACTTCATATCAAAGCAATCTGAACATTCAAGGGCTGGGCAATTCCAACATAACGTATAGCGGAGGTTTTTCACTTCGCGGTAACCAAATCCTGAGTACTTCGGCAGGCAATGAGATGAGCACCATTATAGTTTCAACGGAGGCTGAGAAGAAGTTCAAGGCTCGTTCACATGAATTTATCTTCAAGGACTCAACCGTGCTCGCGAATCAGGCAGCGTTCACCATCTATCATCAGAACGATTCCATTACGCACCATTCCGTGCAAATGAAATACGATTACGGTAAAGAGAAGCTTTTATTGCAAAGCGAAAAAGGTTTGATGCGCAACGCTCCGTATTCATCCTCGTTCTTTAATATGGATTTTGCTGCGCATACGATCCGGTGGGATTTAAAAGCAGATAGTCTCGATATTTCAACACGCGGTGCTCGGGCAACCGTTCCGATGATTTTGGAATCGGTTGATTATTATGAACCGGATGATTTTAAAATGCTGGAAGGTGTAGGCTTTAAATTTCATCCGCTTGCACTGATTGCCAATTATTGCATCCGTAATGGTACGCGTGAGCTTCATGGCGGAGATCTTGCCCAACAAAGCGGTTTTGACTTTACGGAGATTCAAAAAGCACTTGAATTTCTTTCGCAGAAAGGATTGATTGAATACTGGCAGAGGGAAGACCGTGTTATTGTTAAGGAAAAAGCCGTTACACAATACCTCGCTTACAAAGGGGAAACAGATTATGATAACCTGAAAATTCAATCTGTATCCGGATCGTATGTTCAAACAGATCTGAAGGCGCCTGTATATCCAAATGCAACGCTCAGCTTCAAAAACCGCAACATGATTGTGCGTGGTGTTGAGGGATTTAATGTGAGCGATTCGCTAAACGTTTATATCAAGCCTGACAGCAGTATCATTACGGTTCTGCAAAATCGCGACATCAAATTTGATGGGACCATCACAGCCGGAAAC
Organism: uncultured Roseivirgaceae bacterium; assembly: GCA_964534735.1. Taxonomy (GTDB): domain Bacteria; phylum Bacteroidota; class Bacteroidia; order Cytophagales; family Cyclobacteriaceae; genus UBA2336. Next base: position 5,927 of record CAZHQP010000095.1, on the reverse strand, counting down.
TTTGAGATCACCGGTAAGCAATTCACGCTTAAGTACGACAGCTTTTTTATCAGCCTGGATAAAATTGACTCCATTAACTTTTATGCGATGGAGAAAAATGCACGCGGGCAGATGGTCCGTAAGAAGATTAACAACTCCATGGTTGGAGCTGATTCGACAGCAGCAGCAGCAGGTGGAATGAGTACTGCGGCAAAATCTTCAGGCACTCTTTACATTAACAGACCTAACAACAGGTCTGGAAAAGAGAAAATTCCGAACTATCCAAGACTTGATGCGGCTGCCGGAGGAGTAATCTATTTCGACCGGCCAGAAGTATTAAATGGAGTGTATGATCGCTCCGTGTTTTTTGTAGTTCCTCCTTTTAAGCTCGATAGCTTGAATGATGCCGATCCGGCCTCGCTGAATTTTGATGGCTCATTTGTATCTAGCGGAATGTTCCCAAGCTTTAAGGAAAAACTGCACTCGATGCCCGATAAATCATTGGGCTTTGAACACGTTGTTCCCAAAAGCGGCTATCCGCTTTATAAAGGAGACGCAAAATTATTTGGAATAATCACGCTCGATAAAAAAGGACTTCGGTCTCCTGGTAAAATAGAATACCTGGCAACAACTGTGTATTCAAATGATTTTGTTTTTTATCCGGACTCAGTAGCGGCAAAAGGCGCACGCGCTACAATCTCTGAAAAGCAATTCGGCTCGGTTGTTTTCCCGCAGGCATCGCTTCGTAATTACCAGATGAAATGGTTTCCGAAACAGGATCAAATGAAGTTTCGCAATACCGATGTGCCTTTTAATTTTTATGACAGCACTGCACAGCTTACAGGCACGGTTACGGTTTCAAAAAACGGAGTTAGTGGAATTGGTAAGCTTGAAACGCGTGGCTCAGAGCTGCGCTCAAGAGAAATGAATTTCTCTGCGAAAGATTTTGGAGCCCGGCACGCACGGTTCAAGGCAAAATCCGATGATGCCCTCAAGCCGCTGATCGATGGAACCGATGTTCGGGTGAAATTCAACCTGGCGCAAAACTATGCAGATATAAGTCCGGAGATTGAAGGTGTTGCTGCGATTGATTTCCCGTTTGCGCAGTTTAAAACCTCCATTCCAAATGCACGCTGGGATTTTAGTACGCAAAAAATAACCATGACAAAAAACCCGAGCGTACCCATAGAAAACTCTTATTTCTATACAACCCGGAAGGATCTGGACTCACTCAGCTTCAATGCCGAAAAGGCGGTATATGATTTGAAGAAACAAGAGATGATTGTAAGCGGTATACCATACATTACGGTGGCTGATGCCCGCATCACACCCGAAAACGGAGAAGTGCTTATTCTTGCCGATGCCCGGATCGGCACCTTAAAAAACACGACAATTATTCTTGATACGTTGAATGGGTATCATCGCCTTACGGAAGGTGTAGTGGATATTTTCTCCAGAAAAGAATTTGCGGGGTATGCAACGTATCAATACGTTAACTTTTTAAAAGATACGTTCGCTATTAAAATGACGGATTTCCATCTCGAGCCGGTAGTGGAGAGTGAGCATGCGAAAAAATCACAACGAAAAAAATCCATTGCCTCCATGCAAACGGTGGGTGTGGGACACGTTACAGAAGAAGAAAAGCTTGTGCTCGGGGCGGGGATGTTTTATAAAGGCGATCTTACCATGTATGCTACCAAACCGGCACTTCAACTTACGGGTTTTGTCAAGCTTGACCTGAAGAAAATAAAAAACTACAACGCCTGGATTCAGTATTCACAAAGCGGAGATGAGCCCGAAGTTCTGATCAACTTTGATAACGCAATAACTGAAGAAGGTCAGAAAGTGGATGCCGGCTTGCACTTTTCATCCGTAGAGAACGATTTATATATCACTTTCCTGAATGATAAGGGTGAAGATGACGATGATTTCTTTGTTCCGAGCGGAACACTTTATTATGACACGGCATCGCGGGAGTATAAAATTGAGGATCGCGAAAAATCAGCCGGCAATAAATTGTCCGGGAAAGTTTTTGCCTACAACGATGAAACCATGCAGGTTCGGTTTGAAGGCCCGGTAAGCCTCTTTAAAGGAACAAAAGATTTTAACCTGACTGCCTGTGCATTGGGAAGCGGAAATGTTGAAACCAATGAGATCCGCATGAATTCGCTTGTGATAGTAAATACAACAGCCCTTCCGGCTGCATTCGATATACTCGCGCGCGATCTCCAGGCAGTTATTCAAAAAGAAGGAGCAGATGAAGGACTCGGTGACCAAACGGAACTCCTGTATAAGATTGCGGACATTGTCGGAGAACGGAATGCGAAAGACTTTGAAACCAGGAGCGCGCAAGGCTATGTTTCGCTGGGAACAATAGCGGAGACCGCAAAAGCATTAAACTTTGCCAATGTTAATTTAAAATGGTCTGTATCGCACAAAGCATTTTACAGTGAAGGTACATTGGGGCTGTCCAATAGCTTTAGGAATGATATTAACGGGGCATTTGAAGGATTCATGGAAGTTAAAAAAACAGAAGATGGTGCCCCGGTATTCAATGTATTCTTTAAAGCATCTCCTGAATCGTGGTATTACTTTGGATTTGAAGACAATCGCTTATTAATGTATTCGTCCAATTCGGAATTCAATACATTGGTAGCTAAGAAAACAAACTCCGGAAAGGCAAAGCTTGGGGATGTGGTTTTTGTTCCGGGAAGCGAAGAAGAAACAAAAGCTTTTATCAATCGCTTTCGGTTGGAGTATTTAGGAATTGAGTCTCCTTATAGTTTATCAGACGGGCCGGCTGGTAAGAAAAAAGAAGATCCGAAAAAGAAGGATGAGAATGATGGATTTTAAGATTTCAGGCAGCACATTTCAGAAATGTGTGATTTTTATTTTTGCAATAATAGCTCTTCCAGCTTGCATTGAACCATTTGATGCAGAGGTTTCTGCAAACCAACTTGATATTTTGATTATTGATGGATACGTAAATGTCGGCCCAGGCGAGACCAGAATAGTGCTGTCAAAAGTTTCATCGCTTAACGCGGAAGATCGAATAGTCTATGAGGAAAATGCGGAAGTTCGAATTGAGGATGAGGATGAGGAGACATTTTTTCTTACTGAAACTTCTCCGGGGATCTATAAATCAGGGGAATTAAATCTCCCGGTCGACAAAAAGTACCGATTGTATGTCAAACTTTTAAACGGGAAAGAGTATTACTCTGAACTTCAAACTCCTAAGATTACACCGCCTATTGATAGCGTTCATTGGGAGTATAAGCCAGACCAGCTTTATATTTATGCGAACGCACACGACCTGACGGGTGAATCGCGCTACTACCGTTGGGGATACCAGGAAGACTGGCAGATAAAGACACCCTATAAAGCTGAGCTTAAATATGACCCAAATGAGAATCCAACCATATTCCCGCGGCCGGATCCTGAAATGCTGGCAATGCATAACTGCTGGAAGAATACTCAATCGTATGGGTTGATATTTGGCTCAACTACAGTGCTAGCGACCGATATTATAAAATTTCCGATTATAAGCATTCCTCACAGCTCAGAAAAAACGAGTGTCAAGTATTCAATTATTGTAAGCCAGCATACAATGACTGAAGATGAATTCAATTACCTGACGCTGATGATTAAGAATACAACCCAAACAGGCTCATTTTTTGATCCGATGCCGTCAAAATTATTCGGAAACATTAAGCGCATTAATTCAGACGAAACGGTGATCGGGTATGTAGGAGTCTACTCGACCCAAAAAGCAACACTATTCATCCTTCAGGAAGAACTTCCGCCCGGTGATGTAACTCAGCCAAAGTGTGAAACAATTACGTTTGATGATACTCCTGAAAATAGGGCCCTAAACTTAGGCGGAAATAGGCCTGCCTATATACCCTACCAGATTATAGATGATCCATTATTTCCCAGGATTGTTGCAATGCCTGCCGGAGATTGTATGGATTGCCGCACTGATCGTACAGGACCCCGTCCCGATTACTGGTAAGCGCTTTTTTTGAGTCGCGTTACAGACGCTTATTGCTTTTCTCCCAATCCGGAATTTAATATCTTTAGTAGGCGATTACCCCCTGGAATAACACACTCGAGAGGTTGTTCAGTTTCCGTATTCCTGGAGCAAATTGCTACTAAGCTCACTAAGGATAATGATTTGGACTAGAATCATACGGTACCGGGTAATCTGTATTTGCATAGCAATAGTTCTAAGCAGTTGTGTAGAGCCATTTGATGCAGAGGTTCCGGCAAGCCAGCTTGATGTTCTGATCATTGATGGCTACATAAACATTGGGGAGGGTGAAACACGCATCGTACTCTCAAAAGTTTCAAAGCTTGATCAGGAGGATGCTATCAGATATGAAGAAGGTGCAGACGTCCGTATTGAAAATGATGATAGCGAAGTATTCCTGCTCAATGAAAAAAGCCATGGAATTTATACATCAGGTGAATTGAATCTTCCCGCCAATAAGCAGTATAGACTTTATATAAAACTGTTGAATGGAAAAGAATATCGATCAGAATTTCAAACACCCAAGATAACTCCGCTAATCGATAGCGTACATTGGGAATACAAGCCTGACTTACTTTATGTCTATGTGAACACACATGACGTAACAAATGAATCGCGCTATTACCGGTGGTCATACCGGGAAGATTGGCAGATAAAATCACCCTTTAAAGCTGATCTTAAATATGACGGAGATACAATTATAAATAATCGTCCGGATCCTGACATGCTGGCGATGCATAACTGCTGGAAGAAAGCTGTATCGAACAAGTTAATATTTGGCTCAAGCGCAGTTTTGGTAAATGATCAATTAAAATTTCCGGTTGCGGCAATTCCTCACGGTTCAGAAAAAACTAATGTGAAGTATTCAATTATTGTAAATCAGCATACCATTACGGAAGAAGAATTTAATTACCTGACGTTAATGAATAAAAACACTACGCAAACAGGATCATTTTTTGACCCCATGCCATCGCAATTATTCGGCAATGTTAAGCGAATCAACTCAGACGAACCCGTAATTGGATATTTGGGTGTGTATACAACTGAGCAAGCAACCTTGTTTATTCTGGAAGCTGAGCTTCCGCCCGGCAACTCAAGTCAACTGCATTGTGAATCGATAGAGTTTGAACAAACCCCTGAAAATTGTATGCTGTATCTGGGAGGTATAAATCCACCTTACATTCCATACAAAAAGTATAATAATGACCCGAACAAACCAATGGTTACTGCAATGCCTACTAAAGGTTGTATGGATTGCCGGTCAGATGTTACTGGTAAGCGCCCGGACCATTGGTATCCCGACTTTGAGGATGCCGATAACGATCTTCCCTAAGAGAAATGATCCTGATAAAATTAAGCTTTAAACGCTTCGTATAAATGCGTCCGGCAATTGTGTTATTATTCCAATGGTGAAACGTTGTGCTTAAATTCTTTTAAGATTAATTTACCGAGTAATTTGCACGATTTCAGTCTAATTATATGGTAAGAGACTACATCAATAAAAATCAGGACCGCTTTCTTGTGGAATTGTTTGACCTGTTAAGAATTCCTTCGGTAAGCGCAGATAGTAAACATGCGGGCGATGTTCGCAAGGCTGCTGAATACCTGCTCGAAAAGCTTAAAGTTGCCGGAGCAGATAATGTGGAGCTATGTGAAACACCGGGCCATCCCATCGTGTATGGCGAGAAAATTATCAATCCGTCTTTGCCTACCGTATTGGTGTACGGCCACTACGATGTGCAGCCACCGGATCCGCTTGATCTTTGGACTTCTCCGCCTTTTGAGCCGGTTGTGAAAGATGGAAAGATTTATGCACGTGGCGCATGTGATGACAAAGGCCAGGTGTATATGCATGTTAAAGCCTTCGAGGCGATGATTAAGCTTAGCTTGGTAAGCTGTAACATCAAGTTTATGATTG
>CAZHQP010000094.1:0-9248 GCA_964534735.1 uncultured Roseivirgaceae bacterium | reverse complement strand
TTCAGTAAAGACACCTTTCCCCGAAAGCCGAGATTTTCGAGGGTTAAAAACATTCTTGCAGCCGCAGGAATTTCATTGCGCACATAGTACAGCACAATGTGCGAGTTGTTAGAAACCCCTAACATGCTTAATACTTCCCTGGCTTTTTTCGGGTCCGGTGCATTATAGCTTCCGTACGGTGAATTCGGGGCCAGCCATTCAGGCCATAAAAATCCTGCACCCGCTATGTGGGCCTGATCATATTCGTATTTCATAAAGCTGACCTGAAGCAAAACCACATGGGCATCCGACTTATGCTCGTTTAACCATTGTGAAGTAACAAGAATGGGTACCTGGCCGATGGAGGTTACCGACATGCAGAGGAAGAGTAAAATAAACAGTTTGGATTTCATGGTCTGGAGTTTGGATACGGGTTTAACGAATTCGATTACCTGTGCGTTGTAACGGGAGTATTAAATGTGGTGACCGGTAATAAATGGTGTTGGAAAGACTGTTCTTTGTATTTTGCCACCGTATGAAGGCCGCCTCGCTGAATGAAATTAAAAAAGAGCTGCAAACGCTTGATCGGGAAACGGTACAGGCTTTATGCATGCGGTTGGCTAAATACAAAAAGGAGAACAAGGAACTGCTAACGTATCTCCTGTATGAAGCCGATAATGAGCAAGCCTATATTGCAGCAATCAAGGAGGATCTGGATGAGCTGTTTGCCGAATTGCCTTCGCGAACCAACTTATATTATGTAAAAAAGAGCCTGCGGAAGATCTTACGCTTTGCAAATAAGCAGATCAAATATTCAGGCATTAAACAAACCGAGCTTGAGCTTCGCATTTATTTCTGTACGAAGATTCGCGAGGAGAAAATTCCGTTGCGTGATGGAACCGTTTTGTACAACCTGTATCTCCAACAATTAAAAAAAATTTATTCGATTGTAGTCAAGCTGCCGGAAGATTTACAAATGGACTACCAGCGTGAAATTAAAATGATTGATCTTTAACGGATGGAAAATCAGCCTAACAATCCGCTGCACGGCAAAACACTGGAAATGATTCTTGTTCATCTTGTCGATCAGTATGGCTGGGACGAGCTGGGAGAGCGCATTCCGGTCAATTGCTTTCTCAGCAACCCGAGCATTAAATCAAGTCTTACCTTTTTCAGAAAAACACCGTGGGCCAGGAAGAAGGTGGAAGATCTTTACGTGGAATCGATCAGCGAATAATGCTTATCTTAAACTAAAATTACCCCAAATTATATGAGAAAAATTTCTTTACTTCTTTCGGTTGCTTTATTCGCAACACTGTCCTGTGTACTGTCCGGCTGTGGTGGCGATGATGATGCGCCCTCCGCTTCACTTACCTTAAACGTTGACGGAACTAATCTGAAAATAACAGTGGTAACAGGTTTAATGTTGATGGACGAGCAGAATGGACACGAGGCTCGTACGCTAAACCTTACCGGCCTGACCAAGAATGGTGATTATTTATCGATCCAGGTTACCAACTGGGATTTTCAAAATCCACCTGCGAATGGCCTGGTTGTTAAAAAATACTACAACCTGTTTGATGGTGCGGAAGGGGTTGAAGCTGCAGACTGCATCGAAGTAGACGATGTAACGTTGTGCGATGCTGGTTTAGTTACCTTTATAGCCGATTCGGATGACGAAATCTATACCTCTGCATTTGATGAAGATGTTGCAGGAGTGATTGAGATCACGTCCAGCAAAGGAAAAAAAGTTTCCGGTACGTTTGATGTTGTCCTGACAGGATTCAGCAATGAGGTTGATATTCACGCAACGGGAACATTCAAAAATGTGGGCTACCGCGTTGAATAAAAAAACACGGATACACCTACAGAATAAACCTGTAGGTGTATTTTATTAAAAAGATATTATGCGCTTTATTGGCGAAGTCAAAGTTCACCCGTGATTTAACCGACCCGGAGTCAGAATCAAAACGACCATCTGCCTGCTGATTCCAAACGAGAAATAATGTTGAGCCTGGAATGTACTCCCACCGGATAACCATGTTCGAGCGGAACTGGCTCGGATTGAAGTCAGGCTTCTCGAAAGAATAGTCAGTCGTACCATTACCGTCTTCGTCCACGTCAAAAAAGTCTTTATCGTCTTCGTTAACGGTTGGATTGATCATGGTAAACCGGTCTTCGTACTCGGTTGCCCGGCTATCAGTTATGTATTTAAAATCCTTGTATTTACCTGACGTACCGAAAAGCTGTCCGTAATATTGTATAGACAAATTCGGGGTAACCATATACGTGAGCCGCGCAGTAAGGCGGGATATTTTTTGATCGAGTGAACCCATGATGTACCTTGGCTCATCGGTCGGGCCGGTGGCCGTTTCAACATACTGCATCTCCGTGTTGTTAAACCACAAGCTTGGCGCAAGTGAAATATTCAATGCATTGGTCGGCCGGTACACAAGCTCAAGCTCAGCGCCTGCATTCCGGACATATTGTTTAAAGCCTTCAACCCACTCGCTGTATAGATTAAAGCTGATTTTTTTACGGGAATCAGACTCCACATAAACAAAGTAATTTGTATTACCGGGATATACGAGTTGCGGCCCACCGCGCAAGTCAGCATTCGAAGCTTCTTTTACCACATAGGTCATCCCTCCGCCAACTGCCCAGAAGTTCTTGTATTGAGTATGTGCGTTCACGTTATAGCTCTGAGTTGTTATACGCCCGTCAAAGTCCATTCCCAGACGCTGATTAAAGTTATACCGCTGGGCCCGCATATTCCGGATCAGTCTAAATTTTCTGTATCCAACCCAGGTCCATTGCGTCATCTGATCCGTCTGTGCCAAAAAGCCAATGTCATTAAGCTCAAGCATGGGAGATGACCAATTATAACCAATATCAAATACCAGGTCACCGTTTCGTTTTCCGAACATGAGGTTTCCGCCCGTGCCGGTTAAGGATGTACGTGTTGAGTCGACATCTGCATGATAATTATCCGGGCGTTGAAAATACCGTTCGGAAGAAGTTTGAGTTGCAGTAATCGCTTCTTCACTTCCTTTTACATAGCTCATCAACGCTTTGGCGCTTACATAATATGTTCTTTCTTTCCAGTTGTGCGTTACATCAAGCCCACCGCTATACGCTTCTGTGTGAAGCCAGTTCAGGTTATGCGAATCAATCTTGCGGTTGGTAGCGGTGAACATTCCACCTACCAGCGTATTCCCTTTGTTAATATCCTGTTGGGCGCGCGCAACAAAATAATTTGTTAATGGCTCAACTGTTTCTTTGTGCCGGGTTCCCAAACTATCAACTTCAGCTCTTTCCCGGGAAGTAACCGACTCAAGTATGCCCCATGAAAAGCCATGTTTGTTCTTTCCGGTAAGCTTGGCTGCTCCAAGAATCATGGTACGGGCATCAGCGCGTACATATTCATTTACATTATCACTGCTTGTCCGATCTGTATCAACCCAACCTTGCGGACTTCGCCCAATGCGTCTGGAGTAGAAAAGGTTACCATCGCCATCCTGTGAAGTTGGAAAATTAAGTGTGTTATTCCCCTCAATAAAAAATGGCCTGCGTTCCTGAAAGAATAATTCGAATGCGGAAAGATTTACCTGGGATGGATCGGCTTCAACCTGCCCGAAGTCCGGATTAACGGTTAAGTCTAACGTAATATCACTGGTGATCCCGATCTTGGCATCCAGTCCAACGGATACATTAGATGACTTACCCGTCATGAATGGATTGCCGGGTTCTTTTTCGAAGCGCTCAGTTTTAGCAACAACGTACGGCTGGATCTCCAGCTGCTTTTGCGGCTTAATTCCTTTTATGCCATGCAATTCACCAAACATATATACCCAGCCATTTGCCGTGGGCGGAATGAATTGCCAGTTTGAACGCTCCTGATTTCTGAAAAAGTGGCGCGTGAACTGTATGCCCCAAACATGTTCCGGCTTATCGGCAAACCGTAACTGACTTAAAGGTATTCTGAATTCAGCAACCCATCCTAAACTGTCAATGTTTGTTTCAAGATACCAGATCGGGTCCCAGTTTTCATCCCAGTCGTCACCATTGTTTGAAACATACTCATCGCCTTTTACTCCCGATACGGAAGCTGTAAATGAAAAAGCTGTGCGCTTGTCGTAATAGCTGTCAATGTTGATCTCGATAAAGTCACCATCAAAACCGTCTCTGCGCGACATACGTTTTACAATCTTTGACGGGTCCGGATCAAAGCATCGCGCAAGCACATAGAGGTTCCTTGCATCATACAGAATTTTGAAAACGGTTTGTGCAGAAGGCGCTGCGCCCGCATCGGGCTGCCATTGCCGGAAATCGTTTCCACCCCAGAGTACCTGTTCCCAGGCCGGGTCATTTGTTAACCCGTCAATTTTTGGGGGCTCGCCTTGTAAAAAGGCAGTAGTATAAACTTTAGTGGAATCAAGCTTGGTCTTGAGCGAATCGGCCTGTGCGTCTGCTTCAAAAGCATAACAGCAACCGATCAGGTAGGGTATCAGGGTCAGGCGTTTCATGGGGATTGACTTACGTCAATACGCTGGGTTTTTGAGGTAGTTACGGATTTGAAGAAGTAAAAGATGTGGATTCTACACGAACGGCAGGCATTTCGTGATGATGCCTTTGCAGCATTACTTCTGATTGCTAAAGACTTTCTTTAAGAGGTCGGTAGTCCGGGCACCCGGGTTCTCGCGGATATTCTTTTCCTCCTTTGCGATCATCACAAACAATCCGTCTGTTGCCTTGTCCGTTGCGTACTGGTCAAGGTCAGGGTTGACTTTTTTCACCATCGGCACTTTATTATATGCAGTGATCAGTTCTTTATAATATTTGGTAGCATTCACTTTATCAAGCGATGCCTTAATGATTGGCTTAAACTTTTCTTTCAGTTGGCCAGAAGTTGTTTTGTTCAGGTATTTTGTAGCTGCATCATTTTCACCTTTCAGAATCGACCATGCATCTTCAATGGTCATTTGTTTGATGGCTGAAACAAAGATTGGCTTGGCTTCTTTTGCTGCATCTTCAGCTGCGCGGTTTAACGACAAGACAAATTCATCTACTTGTTTACCCATTCCGATCTTCCGAAGCGTTGATTCTACCTGTGTGATTTCCGGTGGGAACGGAATTTTGATTGCAGGATTTTTAAAGTACCCATCCTGTTTCGATACTTCATCTGATCCCCTGGACACCCCCTTGGTTAGCGCTTCCTTGAGTCCTTTACCAACTTCTTCAGTTGAAAGCTTACCTCCAGTGACTTTATCCTTTAATTTTTTAAGATCAATCTGGGCAAACGATGTTATCGTTAAAAATATGAAAAGGAGCAGGACAAAATATTTCATTCCAGGGGTGTTTCAGGCTATTTATAAACGTCAAAGTTGCGGATTTTATATGTTACCGCTTAAGTTTCTTTGCCTTCTTTTTCCTGCCGAAATCGTCATCAATCAGCTCAGCTTCATAAAGCCAGGCACGGATTTGTTCTTCCTTAATCTCATCAATTGAATTAATGTACACGCAATAAACCTGCTTGCGGCCTTCTGCTTGCAGCAAGCCGGCTTCATTGCTCATCCGGTTGCCCTGGCAAAAGCCGAGCGTAACAAGTTTTTGCCTTGCTTCGGCTTTGCGTTTCAATCCCCAATAAACGGATGAAGGCCAGATGAAGCAGATCATGCGGTTACGAACATAAAACGGAACACCGAATCCGTACTTCGGTTCTTCAGAGGCTTTCGGAAGACATTCTGTTATTAATGCGCGAAGGCGCTTAACAATAATCTGCTCGGCCCGTGGCAGAGCCTCAAGCATTTCCTCAACCGAAAGACCGGCTTTTTTCATACCGTTGAATTTTAATCAAAGTATGATGGGTTACTGACAACGTTATGGCAACAGCATTACTCGTTCCGCAATGTATCGCTGGGGTTCACGATTGCGGCTTTGACTGCCTGGTACGCAATGGATAAAAACGCAATTAACAGAATGACCAGGCCGGCTCCCATAAATACAAACGGGCTTACTTCTACCCGATACGCAAAATCGCTGAGCCATTGATCGGCTGCATACCAGGCTACCGGGACAATAATCAAAAATGCGATGATCACAAGTTTCGAAAAATCCTTTGATAACAGGACAACAACACTTGCTACCGATGCCCCCAATACTTTGCGCACACCAATTTCTTTCTTGCGCTGCTCGGTCATGAATGCAGTAAGGCCTAACAGTCCCAAACATGCAATCACGATGGCCAGTACCGAAAAGGATGTTAATAAGGTACTTGTATTCTGATCGGCCTTGTATTGCCGGGCGATGGTATCATCGACAAATTCATATGTGAATGGATATTCGGGTACAATCTTTTTCCACTCCGTTTCAACATTCGCAAGCCCTGCTTTCAGGTCACCTGCATTAAACTTAATAGACATGCACCACATATTATTCTGATCATGACGAAGCACCAGTGGCTCGATCTTTCGGTGAAGCGAGCGGTAATGGAAATCCTTCACTACACCAACAATTTTGCCGGGCTTATGTCCATCCATTGCCTGGATTGTTTTACCGATCGGGTTATCGATCATCAAATCATGCACAGCAGTTTCATTTACGAGGTAAGCTTCAGATGAGTCTGTTGAAAATTCACGTGAGATATTTCTGCCCTCCACAATTTCCAGTCCATACGTTTTCACATAATCAAAATCAATGATCATGGTGTTTATGCTTTGACCTTCGATCTGCTGCTCGGGCAAATTATAGCCCCATGTGGAGCTTCCCATGCCCGGTGTTCCGTTTGAATAGGTGGCTGATTTTATGGTGCTGTGACGCAAAAGGTTTTCGCGGAACGCTTCCTTTTTATTGAATAATGCAGTTGGAGGAGCAAAATAGATAATGCTCTCCTTATCAAAGCCCAGGTCTGTGCTGCGCACATAATTCATTTGTGTATACACAACAAATGTGGCAATCATCAGAAAAATGGCCACGCAAAACTGCATCACGGTTAATACTTTCCGCAGACCAGCATTGCCACCGCGGCCGGTTTCTCCTTTTAAAACTTTGGCCGGATTAAATGCACTTAAATAAAAAGCAGGGTAGCTTCCCGCCAGCACACCCGTTATTAAACCTGCCAGGATGAACATCCAGAGAAAGCTGTTGCGTGTAAAATATTCAACCTGCAGATGCTGCCCGATCAGCGAATTAAATACCGGCACCATAATCTCCAGCAAAATCACACCCAGCACAAGCGCAATAGAAACCAGCATCAGTGTTTCGCCCAGAAACTGCTTGATCAGTTGATGTCTGAACGCACCCATTACTTTACGTAGTCCCACTTCTTTTGCGCGCTGAATGGCGCGGGCCGTAGAAAGATTCATAAAATTAAAACAGGCAATTACCAGGATCAGCAAAGCAACAGCTGAAAAAATGTAGATATAATTTTTATCTCCGCTGGCTACATCGTTTCGGATACCCTTTGTAAAATGGATTTCTGTTATGGGCTGCAGCCAGTCTTTCGTTCCATCCGGATTGAATTTATCACCCCGGGCTTCGGTAAATTTCTGATCCATTCGTTTGGCCAGCGCGTCATCTGCTTTCCCGTTTGGAATATAAAAATACGCAGTATAGTTCCAGGCATCAAGGTTATCTAACAGGCGCTCAGCAGGTACATTGTACCTTTTTGCATAGATCTTGCTTACCGTTTCAAATGTTGTCGCGTAGGTGAACTGCAAATGCGAATTGGCCGGGACATCTTCGAATACACCGCTGACCTCAAAATCAAACTCATTATCAAACCGAAGAGTCTTTCCAACCGCATCGCCCTGGGGGAAATATTTATCAGCAACAGATCTGGCAATAACAATTGTAAACGGCCTGGTAAGCACAGCGTTTGCATCGCCTTTGACTAAGGGAAAGCTGAACATCCGGAAGAAGTCCGGGTCGGTCATAACCAATGGTTTAGCATCGAGCGGCTGATTATTATACATGAGCAGTGGTCGCTCATCAATTTCACCTAAGCGTGCATACATCTCGACCTCGCTGAATGTATTGGCGATCAGCGGAGCAAATCCCGGAGGCAAATTGGTTTGCATGCGCATTTGGCCGTCACGCTCATACCGCGAGATATATCGGTAAAGGGAAGCCTTATTTTCGTGAAAGTTTTCAAAGCTGGTCTCAAAGCGGATATATAACGTGACGAGCAGGCAGCACGCAAGCCCGATTGCAAGACCAAATACATTGATGGAAGTATAGCCCAGATTCTTGGAAAGGTTTCGGGCGGCAATCAGGAGGTAGTTCTTAAACATAAGCTGCGTGTTAATCCTTAAAAGATGCTAAAAACCACAAAAGGTTGCGTACATCAGACTGCCAATAACACAAAATTATAGCACATTATGGAGGATATATTGAGACTTTTATGATACAATAAGGGGTATTAGTAATTTCAGGACCAGATAGTGTCCCCAGCCTGATCTCGCTGATTCACCAACCGGAAAGAGCTTCCATCACGATCAACCGCTTCTTTACATCTTCTTTAAAAAATTGCAACTTGCGTTCTGATTTCCAGCACTTGACAGACCGTTACACCCAGCGCGGAGTATCCGCCAGCAAAGAAGATGTTCACCAGGCCATCAGTAAGCTTGACAAAGGCTTGTACCCTAAAGCTTTCTGTAAAATTGTAGATGATCATCTGGGCAATAACCCGGACTATTGTACGGTGATGCACGCAGACGGGGCCGGCACTAAGTCTTCGCTCGCATATCTCTATTGGAAAGAAACCGGAGATCTTTCTGTATGGAAAGGCATTGCACAAGATGCGATCATTATGAACATCGATGATTTGTTATGCGTGGGAGCAACCGATAGCATCCTGCTATCTTCTACCATCGGAAGAAATAAAAACCTGATTCCGGGTGAAGTAATCTCTTCGATCATTAACGGAACGGAAGAGGTTTTATCAATGCTCCGTCAGCATGGCCTGAACATCATCAGCACGGGCGGTGAAACGGCAGATGTTGGAGATTTGGTTCGGACCATTATTGTTGACAGCACCGTTACAGCCCGCTTGAAGCGCAACGATGTGATTGATAACGCAACCATCCAGGCAGGTGACGTGATTGTTGGCCTGGCTTCGTACGGTAAAGCTTCTTATGAAGATTCATATAACGGAGGCATGGGCAGCAATGGCCTTACCTCTGCGCGTCACGATGTGTTTGTGAATGAGTATGCGTCAAAATATCCTGAGACTTACGACACCAGCGTTCCGGCTAATCTTGTGTACAGCG
>CAZHQP010000093.1:0-9284 GCA_964534735.1 uncultured Roseivirgaceae bacterium | reverse complement strand
GCACAAGTGTTTTATGTCCGCCCGCCAGACTGGATGCACCCACAATGTGAACATCGTTCTCGGCAGCCTGCATGGCTACTTCTTCCGGAGTCTGGAATAGCGGGCCGATGTCGACATCAAATCCCAGGTCGGCAAAGGAAGTTGCGATTACTTTTGCACCGCGATCGTGGCCATCCTGGCCCATTTTGGCAACGAGTATGCGTGGTCTTCGGCCATCAAGCTTAGCGAACTCATCGGAGAGCTTGCGCGCATCTTCAAATTGTTTCTGATCTTTCATCGCTCCCGAATATACACCTGAAATGGACTTGATGGTTGCCTTATATCTTCCAAAAGCTTTCTCCAGTGCATAAGATATCTCTCCCAAAGTTGCACGCTTGCGTGCTGCATCAATGGCAAGCTCGAGCAAATTGCCTGTGCCGGATTGTGCTGCAGTTGTTAGTGCATTTAAAGCTAGTTTTACCTCAGTGTTATTTCGTTCTGATTTTAATGCCGTTAACCGTTCAAGCTGCTCAACGCGAACTGCATTGTTATCAACTTCCAGAATATCCAATTCAGATTTATCATCCGTTTGATATTTGTTAACCCCCACGATCACATCTTTTCCGGAATCAATGCGGGCCTGCTTGGCAGCAGCAGCCTGCTCGATGCGCATTTTTGGAATGCCGCTTTCAATCGCTTTGGTCATGCCGCCAAGCTTCTCAACTTCTTCAATCAGCTCCCAGGCTTTTTCGGCAAGCTCAGCAGTTAGCGTCTCGATGTAATACGATCCGCCAAACGGATCGACAACCCGGGTGACACCGGTTTCTTTTTCAATATAAAGCTGAGTATTGCGGGCAATACGTGCGGAGAAATCGGTTGGCAATGCAATGGCTTCGTCTAATGAATTCGTATGAAGCGATTGTGTTCCGCCCAGAACGGCAGCCAGCGCTTCAATGCAGGTTCGGGTAACATTGTTGTAAGGATCTTGTTCTGTTAAACTCCAGCCGGAAGTCTGGCAATGCGTACGCAGCGCCATTGACTTTGAATTTTTAGGATTGAATTGCTTAACAATCTTCGACCACAGCAATCGGCCAGCCCGCATCTTGGCAACTTCCATGTAAAAGTTCATGCCGATACCCCAGAAGAATGACAGCCGCGGAGCAAAGTCATCAATAGCAATTCCAGCCTGTATGCCGGAACGGATATATTCCAGTCCATCGGCTAATGTATACGCAAGCTCAATATGTGCAGGCGCACCTGCTTCGTGCATGTGATAGCCACTGATGCTGATTGAATTGAACTTCGGCATGTGCTTCGAAGTGTATGCAAAAATATCCGACACAATCCGCATGGAAGGTGTTGGCGGATAGATGTACGTGTTGCGCACCATGAACTCTTTCAGAATGTCGTTCTGAATGGTGCCGTTCAATTGTTCCGGCTTAACGCCTTGCTCTTCGGCTGCGACAATGTAAAATGCGAGAATGGGAATGACTGCACCATTCATTGTCATCGATACCGACATCTTATCCAGCGGGATCTGATCAAACAGGATTTTCATATCCAGTACGGAATCGATTGCTACGCCTGCTTTGCCAACATCGCCCGAGACACGTTCATGATCCGAATCATAACCACGGTGTGTAGCTAAATCAAACGCTACGGAAAGCCCCCGCTGACCAGCCGCCAGGTTTCTTCTATAAAATGCATTCGAATCTCTGGCAGTTGAAAAGCCTGCATATTGCCGAACTGTCCAGGGGCGAATGGTATACATAGTAGCATATGGTCCGCGCAAATAGGGTGGTAGGCCGGCTGTGAAACCGAGATGGGTTAACTGTTGTGTATCTTCTTTTGAATACGATGATTTGATTTCAATTTCTTCAGGAGAATTCCATTTAGAGGTTTGAGGATGGAGATTGGATGTTCGAGTTTCGGGCTTCGAACCTCGAACTTCCAGGTTCGATTTTACCAGGTTGATAATTTCCTCCGTTAGTGCTTCAACATAATACGATCCCGCTGTTGCATCCGCGACTTTATTAAAATGTGATTCTTCGCGCAGTATGTTTGATACGTTGCGGGCAATGCGATTCATGTTCGCATCATTTTCCTTTTCAGGATAGACCGTCAGCGCATCACAGCCTCCTGCGATAGCGGCCATCGCTGCGGTTGTACCCTTGAGCATATTACCATGCGGCTGAAAGCTTTCAGCGATCCAGAAAGAAGACCGTGCATGGATGAAGAGCGCTGCAGTTGAAATTTCATTCCAGATTGATCGTAATGCTTTAAGCTTTGCCTGTTCAAGAAAAAAATCTGTACCAATTGGTAATGAAACAGTAAATGCTTTTTGAATTGATAGTTTCTGAGCTTGTGAAACAACATCAACAAGCTGTTTAACAATATCATTTGAATCGGATATAAAAATGCCATTCGTGCTAAACAACTTAAATGGTTCAAAGTCTTTCGTAAGACTGGCATTGCCACCACAAAAAACGAATCCGTTAAGTGTGTTAGCATCCCACTCTTTTTTCCTAACCCAGGCCGGGATTTTATTCAGTGATCCAATGGAAGAATTGTTGGCCAGAAAACCGACCATACAGTAGGGCCATTCGATTCCTTCCAATAAAATGTCAAGATTGGCATCGGCCTTCCGAATGTCAAAAAGTACACCGTCAGCCCCATTTTTGAGGTGATCTATAGCGGCTTGATTAGCTTCTTTTTCTGCGTTTACCGTTACCTGAGGCATATTATGCCAGGTACGCGGGCCCAAGTAGGGATTATTTGATGAGGCAAGCTGAAATGCTTTTTCCGGGAGATGAGCCTTGTCGTAATACGCCCTTCCTTCTATATCCTGTATTTTCCAATTAAGAGTTTCTTCCGGATTTTTTCCCTCGTTTTCTTTCGAGGCTGCTTTAGCCCAATCTTCGCGGGAATGGCTTCCGAAAATTTCGTTGAACGAGCGTTTATCAGACATAGTGCAAGGTAAACAAATCACTCGTTCAAACGATTGAACAACTCCTTTTAGCAAATATTTTAAAGATGTTGCTTGCTAAAAAACAGGTTACCATGTCACGATTTTTTTCTGAAAAATCAATAGAAAATCCTATTGATTTGTTAACTCCTTTTTTCACATCTTTGTCTCCCTTTCTCTAAAAAAGAAGGCAATATCAACCAAATTGACAACTCAATGGAAGTAGACTACGGAACCGTCTGGACAGACTGTCTGGAAGTAATTAAAGTAAGCGTAGGCGAGGAAAACTTCAAAACGTGGTTTAAACCAATTGTTCCGTTGCGTGTGGAAGGTGATGTACTCACCATTCAGGTTCCATCACAGTTCTTTTACGAATGGCTGGAGGATAATTATGTACCTGTTCTTAAAAAAGCGCTAACAACCGTTTTAGGTCCAACCGGCCGACTTGAATATTCGGTTATTGTCGACAGCGGAAATACAAGTAATCCACCGGTTGCTGTTCATTACCCGAACGGCATGACGGGAAAGCGTCAGGGCAATGGCATGGGCGATGAATATTCTCCCTTTCAGTTTAAGGCTTTAAACCCGCTAACCGTTAATTCCAGGCTGAATCCGGCTTATACTTTTGAGAACTTCGTGGAGGGCGATTGTAACCGGTTGGCGCGTTCAGCTGGTGTGGCTGTGGCCAAGAAGCCCGGAACAACTTCTTTTAACCCCCTGATGCTTTACGGAGGTGTGGGGGTTGGGAAAACCCACCTTGTGCAGGCGATCGGAAACGAGATCCGCAATAATATGCCGAACAAAATTGTTCTGTATGTCGATCAGAATGATTTTACGACCCAATTCCTGAATGCACTCCAAAATCACAAGCTTCAGGATTTTCAGAATTTTTACCTGCAGGTAGATTTGCTGATCCTGGATGACGTTCAGTTTTTGGCTGGCCGCGAAAAGACTCAGGAGATTTTCTTCCATATTTTCAATCAGCTTCACCAGTCGGGTAAGCAGATCATCATGACGAGTGATTGCCCGCCACGTGATATGAAAGGTTTTCAGGAACGACTTTTGTCGCGCTTTAAATGGGGCTTAACTGCCGATCTTCAGGAGCCTGATTTCGAAACCAAGCTGGCCATCATTCATCGTAAGATGCATGCGGATGGAATTGACATTCCAACGGAAGTTGCCGAGTATCTCGCGTATAGCGTGGATACCAACCTCCGCGATATGGAGGGTGTGTTGAACTCACTGATCTTTCATGCAACGTTATTGAAGAAGAATATTGATCTTGAACTCGCGAAAGAAGTTCTGAAAAATATCATCAAAGAAATCCAGTCGGATGTAAGCGTTGACTTTATCCAGAAAACAGTATCTGAATATTTTAAAGTTGATTTGGAGTCGCTGAAAAGCAAGATCAAGAAACGTGAGATCGTAATCCCGCGTCAGGTTGCGATGTATTTTTGCAAACGCTATACGCAGCTAACACTGGCACTCATTGGTGAGAACTTTGGTGGCCGCGATCACAGCACGGTTATCCACGCGTTGGAGTCGGTAGAAGACATGATGAAGACCGATGCGAACTTCAAGCTTTCGGTTGATGAGCTTGGTAAAAAGTTGAAGCTGAGAATGAATTAACAAGTTCTTCCTCGTTTCCTGCCTGCCAGGGAGGAAACGAGGGATCTTCAAAACCTTTGGGCTTGGAGATTAATTTCTATCTCAGCATAAAATTATACGGAATCTCCTGCCGCGCTCCGTTCATGCCATACATGTTAACCCGGCCTTTATATTTCTCGAAGAACTCAATTACTTCCTGCGGGTCATTTACCTTGACGCGGTTAATGTAGAGAATTGTATAGTTCTCCGGTACACCGAGACTTTTCATATAACCTTTATCACCGATCTTAAAAACCTTTACACCGTAATCAGTTGCTTCCAGTTGTGCGCCAAGTGTCTCTGACGTATAGATTTTTCGCTTCACTTTTTCAGTTGTTCCGTCACGATTTACAAGTGTTAACGTTGTTGTTGCTGCTTTTTCGTTTCTAAGATAAGTCAGTGTAATCTTATCTCCCGGATACCGGTAGCTGATTTCTTCTTCAAATGCGCTGACACTGTTTACAACAACTTCATTAACTTTTGTAATGATGTCGCCCGCTTTTAAGCCTGCCTGTGCAGCCGGGCTGCTATTCTCAACACTCTCCAGGAACACCCCGTTAAAATCTGATACATCCAGGTTGTACTTTCGGGCATATTGATAATCGTAATCCACTACGTTGCCGCCAAAAATTCCTTTTTGTACGATGCCGTATTTGATCAGGTCATCCACGACTTTTTTAGCAATATCAACGGGAACGGCAAATGCATAGCCTGTATAGCTCCCGGTGCCGGAAAGGATTGCTGTATTGATTCCAATCAAAGCCCCGGTTTTATTTACCAATGCTCCACCGCTGTTGCCCGGATTTATGGCAGCATCGGTTTGAATGAACGATTCGATCGGAAATTTATCTTTCAGTATTCCAATACGTCTGCCTTTCGCGCTAACAATTCCGGCTGTAACGGTTGACGAGAGCGAGAACGGATTTCCTACTGCAACAACCCATTCACCCACCTGTAAAGTCTGTGAGCTTCCGAGTGTTATAGCGGGTAAATTATTGGCGTTGATCTTCAATACTGCGAGATCAGTTGATGGATCAGTGCCGATCAGCTCGGCATCGTATACCCGCTTGTTGTAAACGACTTCGATTTTTTCAGCAGAACCTACTACGTGATTGTTTGTGACGATGTAACCATCGGCCCGGAAGATCACACCTGAGCCACTGCTTACGCGCGTTTGAGTTCCTCCTCCATACAGCTGTTCCCAGAATGAATATGAGACTCCCTGTGAGATGCTGTTAATATACACGACACTCGGAATCGCGCGCGTGGCGGCAACGTTAAAATCGACCGGAGTTTCGGTTACAGCATTTGGGAATGACGAAGATGGCTGAGGCAGTTGTCGTGTTCCTGAATTGTCGAATGAAATTTTTTCATAGCTGAACGGATTTTCAGTTTCTGCCTGAGGCTTTACCATCAGTGTAAAGCAAAGAAATGCGCCCGCAAAACCGGCCGCACATGCGATGAGAATGATCTTGATTGTCTTCATATATTACCCGACTCCGGATGAACTAAATGACTGAAAAGTTTAACGGTAAAAGTTGTGCTTTAGTTTACTAACAAAATCTTTAAGCCTGCTCACATCAAATTTCCTACCTTGCAAATCTATGGGAATACGGTCGATACTGGCAAAGCCTTTTGCAGCATTTATAGCAGCTGAAACGAAAAAATGGTCGCAAAATCCGCATGCGTACCAGGAGAAGCTCCGGCAATACCTGATCCGGGAGGCTGCTCATACCACGTTCGGAAAAGACCATGGCTTTGATTCGATCAATAACTATAACGATTTCAAAAAGAATATCCCGGTTCGCGATTACGAAGAACTAAAACCCTACATCGAAAAAGTAACAAAGGGCGAGGCTGACATTCTATGGAAAGGGAAGCCTGCTTACTTCGCGAAGACCTCCGGTACAACTTCCGGAACAAAATACATTCCGTTATCCGCAGAATCCGTTCCGTACCATATCAACAGTGCACGTAATGCACTGCTCAGTTATGTGCATGAAACTGGAAAGGCAGATTTTTTAGATGGTAACCTGATCTTTCTTTCGGGCAGTCCGGTGCTGGATAAAAAAGCCGGCATTAATACCGGCCGGCTTTCCGGTATTGTCAATCATCATGTTCCCGGTTATCTGAGGACAAATCAAAAACCGAGCTATCAAACAAACTGCATTGAAGACTGGGAACTTAAGCTTGATACGATTATCGAAGAAACGATCAGCGCGAACATGACGCTGATCTCCGGCATTCCACCCTGGGTACAGATGTATTTCGACCGGATAGAGGCAAAAACCGGCAAGAAGATCAAAGATGTATTTCCCAATTTCTCCATGTTTGTTTACGGAGGGGTGAATTTTGATCCGTATCGCGCCAAGCTGTTTGACTCGATCGGGAAGCGTATCGATTCGATTGAAACCTATCCTGCATCGGAAGGCTTTATTGCCTACCAGGACTCACAGCATGAGGAAGGGTTACTCTTGCTTTTAAATCACGGGATCTTCTTTGAGTTTATCTCGGTAGATGAGTACTTCAGTGAAAATCCGCGAAGGCTTTCTATCGAGGAAGTTGAGCTCGGAAAAAACTATGCGGTGATTATCAATAACAATGCAGGCCTTTGGGGCTATTCGATTGGAGATACCGTAAAATTTATTTCCAAAAATCCCTATCGAATTTTGGTGACAGGCAGGATCAAGCACTTTATCTCTGCGTTTGGCGAGCACGTAATAGGCGAGGAGGCGGAGAAAGCTATGAAACTCACGATGGAGAAGTTTCCGGGAACAGAGCTTGTAGAGTTTACAGTGGCCCCGCAAGTCACACCAACGGATGGTTTGCCACTCCACGAATGGTTCATTGAGTTTACGAAAGCACCGCAGGATATGGCTGCGTTTGAGCTTGAGC
Organism: uncultured Roseivirgaceae bacterium; assembly: GCA_964534735.1. GTDB lineage: Bacteria > Bacteroidota > Bacteroidia > Cytophagales > Cyclobacteriaceae > UBA2336. Next base: position 1,798 of record CAZHQP010000093.1, on the reverse strand, counting down.
TCGATACCAATCTCCGCAAGCTGAATGTATACTATGACGATCTGATCACGGGAAGTATCCTTAGAACATTAAAGGTTGTCAGCTTGAGAAAGAATGCGTTTATCGATTACATGAAATCACAAGGCAAGCTGGGAGGACAAAACAAAGTGCCCCGACTTTCTAACGACCGCAAGATCGCGGATGCGTTAGGTGCTTTTAAAAACTAGCCTTCGACAGGCTCAGGCTGTCAGTGCTACTTATTCTTCGTAGCGAGCACCATTTTAATTTTATGCTCGGAGCCGATCTGCATCACATCCACCAGGTCCTGAATGGTTAATGAGCTTGCTGCGTGAAGCACCACCGTTGGTTCTGCCAACCCGGAACAGGCTTTAACAAGTCCATCTTCCAATTCGCTTTTTGAGAAGGGCCTTTTATTGATATAAAACTGCTTGTTTTCCGTGATCGTGAGAATAACCGGTTGCTTATTCAGCGACTGGCTGGCTTTTGATTGCGGCAGCAATACCTTGATTACATTCGGGTTTGTAACGGTTGAAATGATCAGGAAGAACAACAGCAGGAAGAACATGATGTCGTTCAGGGAAGACGTTGCGACCTCGGCTGCAAATTTATGTTTACGGACGATTTTCATGAAGCCGGGCTCATTATGTAACGGATGAACTCAAGCGAATCGCGTTGCGCACGAAGTGTAAAGTTTTGAATCATCTGGTTCAGGATGTGGTAGGCTGTATAAGCAAGTACCCCCACAACAAGTCCGGCACCCGATGTTACCATTTTCTCATATAAACCACCTGCAATAATCCCAATGCTGATGTTATCCGAAAGTGAGATCGTATAAAAGATCCGGATGATACCGGAGATGGTTCCGATAAATCCGAGCATGGGGGCAATACCCGCAATAATCCCCAGATAACCTGTGCCTTTCTCCATTTCGCCAACTTCTACGTTGGCGGTTGATTCCATTACGCCTTCGATCTCTTTCATCGGACGGCCAATATAGTGCAGACCTGAAGCCAGAATTCTTCCGGTGGAAGTTGATTCCCGCTCGGCATACATGGTGGCGGCCTTAATGTCGCCATCCTTAATAAGCCGGGTAATGTTTTGTACGAGATCCTTTTGATCCTTTGCCTTTTGGCGGATGTAAAGCACACGCTCAATGAATAGGTACGTTGCAATGAACAACAGCAGGATGATCGGAATCATCACATAACCTCCTTTAAAAAGAAGATCGATAATGGAAAGACCTTCGTAGGTCTCAGTTGTTGTTTCAGGTGTAATCTGTGCGAGTATGGCTATCATCGAGGAAATTTATGGTATTGTTTCGACATTTTAAAACGTGTCAAACCGACCTTCTGACGATTAACGCAAGAATTGAACCATTGTTGTTCAGGACAGAAGTGAGTCCAAATAAAAAACGCGTACACTGTGTGCACGCGTTTTATTCAAATTTTTAAACCCGGTTATTTTCCGGATTTTTTCTGTTGCTGCAACTGTTGCATCTGGCCTTCTTTAATGGCTTTTAATACATCTTTAGCTTGCTGATCGTTAGGGTCAAGGGCAAGTACTTTTTCAAAATACTCTTTTCCTTTTGTCAAATTGCTTTCCTTGATCGCATAGTATGATCCCATGTACTTGTAAGCTTCAATGATGAAGGCTTTGTTTTTGTCAGGAGCGGCAGTAGACAATTCAAGTATTTTTTCATACAGGGGTTTGGCAAGACCAAGTTCCTGAGTTGAATCAATATTGGCCTTTACGCGTGCTGCCTCTACAACAACCGGGAGATTTGTTGGATACTTTGCTA
>CAZHQP010000092.1:0-9301 GCA_964534735.1 uncultured Roseivirgaceae bacterium | reverse complement strand
TTTGTATTGGCAATTCATCTGTAAGCCAGCGCACTGCAGTTGAATCGGTGAAAACTCCCGCTTCGCCCAGCTTTTTTAGCTCGGCAATCAACGCATTGGAAACCCTGATCCGGGTGGCACGCGAGATCAGCTCTACCTGTAAATCTTCGCCTTCATCTTTCAGGAAAATCTTCAATGCTGCCTGACCGGGATTTTTATCGCACAATTTTTCGAGCGAGGTGATCAATTCTTTCGTAACATTTTGCAAAGGAATTCTGAGTGCAATACCCTGGATTCGTTTCTGTGCCAGCTCATCCAGCAATTCAATATTGCGGATTTTATACTCGAGGTTCATTTGACCCCAGTTATTTCGCATCACATTGCCTTCAATGTAAATGAACCAGCCGTTGTTCATGAAATTCCTGAACTTAAGGTATGTTTCACCAAAAAGTGTGAACGTGTCCTTGCCGCTGTTTCCACTGAAGTCTTCGAGCACAAACTTTCCGAAAGGCTTGCCGGTCTTTGTCGTGCGATGCTCCACCGAAGTTACAATGCCACCTACCCGGATATCCTTTCCCTGTAAAGGTTCAAGCTCGCTTAATTGATTGCACGTGATGTTACAGAATGAAGTCAGCTCAAGCTTGAAGTTTTCCAACGGGTGGCCGGAAATGTAAATCCCGACAACTTCTTTTTCAAGATTTAATTTTTCAAGTTCACTGAACGGCTCAACGTTTTCAATCTTCGGCTTGGGCATGGTTACACCTGAGCTTCCGCCAAACAAGCTTGCCTGTGCACTGCTTTCTTCCTGTTGCGATTTTGCTGCAAACTTGATCGCTTTTTCGATTAAGCTGGAATCATTATCTTTTGAATAAATGTATTGCCTGCGGTGCATATTGCTGAAACAATCAAATGCTCCGGACAATGCCAGCGCTTCAAATGTTTTCTTGTTAACCGCACGCTGGTTCAATCGCTTCGCGAAATCAAACAGGTCTTCAAACGGACCGTTGGCATCGCGCTCGGCAATGATTGATTCAACAGCGGCATCACCCGTTCCTTTGATCGCACCTAATCCGAAACGAATTTCACCGTCTTTGTTTACTGCGAAATACATCCCTGATTCATTTACGTGCGGCCCAAGAACTTTTATTCCCAGGTTGCGACACTCTTCAATGCAAAAACGTAACGTTATCCAGGTTGCTTTGTGAGTGCGTTAACACCGCAGCCATGTATTCAGCAGGATAGTTTGCTTTTAAGTAAGCGGTGTGATACGCAACAAGTGAGTAACACGTAGAGTGTGACTTATTGAATGCGTATTGTGCAAACGCTTCCCAGTCAGTCCAGATCTTTTCGCAGACAGCTTTCGCATGGCCATTCTTAGCACATCCTTCGATGAATTTATCTTTCATCTTGTCCAGCACCGACTTCTGCTTTTTACCCATTGCCTTCCGCAGCACATCGGCATCACCTTTACTAAAGCCTGCCAGCTTCTGCGAAAGCAGCATTACCTGCTCCTGGTAAACCGTGATGCCATACGTCCCGGTTAAGTAGCCTTCCATTTCTGGCAAGTCATACTTGATCTGGTTGCGGCCATGCTTCCGGTTGATGAACTCCGGGATATATTCCATCGGACCTGGCCGATACAGCGCGTTCATCGCAATCAGGTCTTCAAACTTATCCGGCTTCAGCTGACGCAGGTATTTCTGCATCCCCACACTTTCAAACTGGAATGTACCGGTTGTTTCGCCTCGCTGGAATAGTTGGTACGTTTTTGCATCGGTTAAGGGAACAGCATCAATATCAATATCGATGCCTTTACTCTTTTTAATATTCCGTAATGCTGTGCGGATGATCGACAAGGTTGTTAAGCCTAAGAAGTCCATCTTCAATAGCCCTGCACTTTCCACCACGCTGTTATCGAACTGGGTAACGAGCATGTCGGAATCTTTCGCGATGGATACCGGAACAAATTTTGTCAGTTCATCGGGTGTGATAATTACCCCGCAGGCATGCGTTCCGGTATTCCGGACTGAGCCTTCGAGAATAATGGCTTGCTTTAATACATCTGCTTTCAGGTCTGAGCCTTTCTTGATATCAGCCAGCTCTTTTATCTCTTTGAACGCAGAGTCTAATGTTGTTCCGGGCCGTTCCGGTACCATCTTGGCAAGGAAGTTTGCCTCCGGCAATGGCAGTTCCATCACCCGCGCACAGTCGCGAATGGATGACTTGGCAGCCATGGTGCCATACGTAATAATTTGCGCAACCTGCGTTTTGCCGTACTTGTCAAGTACATAATTCAATACCTTATCCCGGCCCTCATCATCAAAGTCAATATCAATATCGGGAAGTGATACCCGGTCAGGATTCAGGAAGCGCTCGAAAAGTAAATCGTATGCGATCGGATCAACGTTAGTAATTCCGGTGCAAAACGCAACTACCGAACCCGCTGCAGACCCCCGGCCCGGCCCAACGGATACTCCCAGTTCACGCGCTTTTGATGTGAAATCCTGAACGATCAAAAAGTATCCCGGGTAACCGGTTTTCTTAATCGTTTCTAATTCGAAATCAATACGGTCTCTTAACTCTTGTGTGATCTCCGGATATTTCCGCTTTGCGCCTTCATAGGTTAGATGGCGTAGATAATCGTCTTCCGTTTTAAAGCTTTTTGGGATGTCAAACTTCGGAAGCAAAACATTTCGCTCAAGGGGATAACTTTCAACTTTTTCAAGAATCTCTCCAATCGTTTCAATTGCCTCCGGCATATCGCGAAAGATGGACTTCATTTCATCCTGCGATTTGAAATAGAACTCAGCATTCGCTAACCCGTACCGCTTGCCGCGACCTTCTCCAATTGGTGTTGATTTGAATTCGCCTTCTTTAATACAGAGCAATACATCGTGCGCATTCGCTTCTTCCTTGTCGAGGTAGAAGACTTCGTTTGCAGCAAAATATTTTACATTATACTTTTTTTGCAAAGCGGAGCAGTACTTCGTTCACGTGATCTTCTTCCGGCAATCCGTGACGGTTAATCTCTACATAGAAATCATCCCCAAATAACGTATGATACCAGACAAACGCTTCTTCTGCCTGACGCTCACCGGTATGAAGTATTAGATACGGAATTTCGCTATAGAGATTTCCGGTAGTAGCAATCAAATCCTGTTTGTAATCCTGAACAAGCTGCTTATCAATGCGGGGGTGGATTCCGTAAAGGCCTTCGGTAAAGCCGAATGAGCTTAAGCGGATTAGATTTTGATAGCCGTTTTTATTCTTTGCAATCAAAACCTGGTTGTATCTTCTGTCGGGATTGTCTTTCGTGAACTTATTTTTCTTACGCTCTTCTGAGATAAAGAATTCGCACCCTACAATAGGCTTAATACCTTGTGCGATGGCTTCCTGAACAAACTTGAACACGCCATACATGTTCCCGATATCTGTGAGGGCAACAGCCGGCATGTTTGCTTCTTTTGCTTTTGCCACTAACGATTTAACATCTGCTGTTGCCTGAAGGACAGAATACTGCGAGTGAACATGTAAATGAACAAACTCACCTTTAATAATCTGACCGGATGTATCACCAATGGTATAACCAGCGCCCTTGCGCTTTTCTTTCTTGGCAAAGTTTGCTTCGTCCAGGTCCGGCTCTTCATATTCTATTTCAACAACCGGTGTTGAATCAAACGGGTTAACAACTTTTTTCTTCACCAATCCGAAGAACGAACGGGCTGTAGCAGCAACGTCATACGATGCATCGTGTGCATCGCCAAAATCTTTTCCGAAGAGAATTTTATGAAGCTCTTCGAGTCGGGGCATTTTTAACCTGCCGCCAATTCCTCCTTTTAATTGACAGAATTCTGTTGAAGCAATACCGGTATCAACTTTCGCTAATGCGAGGAACTTTTCAGTGGCAATATTCTTGCGGATAAGCTCGGCACCGATAATGTTAACATCGAACTCAATATTATGTCCGACAAGTTGAGAAGTCTTTTCAAGATCAGCGACAAAATCTTTAAGCACCGTTTGCATGTCATGACCTTCCGCCATAGCGCGCCTGGTAGAGATGCCGTGGATTTGTTCGGCTTTATACGGAATGTCAAACCCTTCGGGCTTGATGATATAATTGTGCCGGGAGAGAAGCTTGCCCTTGCCATCATGCAATTGCCAGGCAAGCTGCACAAGCCTCGGCCAGTTATCCAGGTCAGTAATAGGGGCAGTCTTATTGCGCGGAAGCCCGGTGGTTTCCGTGTCAAATATCAAATACATCGAAACGTGTTAGAAAGTGGTTGTAAAACGGTAAAAATACACTCTTTGGGGGTCTAAAACCATTCCCATTTTGGGATTATAAGTCCGGATTTGAGTAAAAAGTTCAGAATTTTTCAGAATAAAATTGGGCAAATCATGCAGATTCAAAAGAAATGATAATCCGGAACGCGTTTCGCAATACATTCTGCAAGCATAACAAATTGATGCTCCCCACTATGAAACGCCTGATTGATTTTTTTAAACGTGAATGGTTCTTGTTTGCCATGGTTGCAGCAATTGCCCTCATCTTTATGCTGTTCGAGTTTTTGTAGCAGAGCGTTTCCTCTTTTCGGGCTTATTTAGAACTTTTTTAAGTTTCGAAGGTGTTTTTGGTTCATAAATGATCGGGAAGTACTTTTATGCGTTTTGCATAACCTCCTGAATCTGCTATTATGAATTGGTTCACCAACCTGTTTACAAGCTCAATCGGCAAGAAAGTTATCATGTCGCTTACGGGTTTGTTTTTGATTACGTTCCTGATCATTCACTGCGCAATTAATGCCATGATCTTCTTCAACGATGGGGGCATTACATTTACCCATTGGGGACATTTTATGGGCACAAACCCGATCATCCGTACGTTGGAGATAGGTTTGATCATTGGATTTTTACTTCACATTATTGATGGGTTTGTTTTATGGGCACAGAACCGCAAGGCTCGCCCGGTGAAGTATTCGAAAGTTGCCCATCCGCATAAAAGCAAGTGGTACAGCCGCAGCATGGGCTTACTGGGTACATTGATTTTGATCTTCCTGATCATTCATACTGCACATTTCTGGATCCCGAACCGTACAAATCAATTTGTTGAAGGTGAAGAACTTCCCCTGTATCAGATGATGCTGGAAATATTCAAGAACCCGATCGTAGTGATCGTTTATGTGCTGGGATGTTTCTCACTTTTCTGGCATTTGCTTCACGGATTCAGGAGTGCATTTCAAACCCTGGGCCTCAATCACATTAAATATAACGGTGTAATCTCTTTTGTAGGAACTGCGTTCTCAATCATCGTTCCGGTCATTTTTGCCCTCATGCCGATCTCCATGCACTTCGGCTGGGTTTATTAATCAATTCGATAGCTCTCAAATAAAATTATATGGCAGTACTTGATTCCAAAATTCCTGACGGACCATTAGCAGAAAAGTGGAGTAATTATAAAGAACACGCCAAGTTGGTAAACCCGGCCAACAGACGTAAAGTGGAAGTGATTGTAGTGGGCACAGGACTTGCCGGTGCTGCAGCTGCTGCCACGTTGGGTGAACAAGGTTATAAAGTGAAAGCGTTTTGCTTCCAGGATTCTCCGCGCAGGGCACACTCGATCGCTGCACAAGGCGGTATCAACGCTTCCAAAAACTATAAGAATGACGGTGATTCAGTTTACCGCTTGTTTTATGATACGATAAAAGGGGGAGATTTCCGTGCACGTGAAGCCAACGTCTATCGCCTGGCCGATGTATCAAGAAATATTATCGACCAGTGCGTAGCACAGGGTGTTCCGTTCGCCCGCGAATATGGCGGCTTGCTGGACAACCGTTCATTTGGTGGTGCGCAGGTATCCAGAACGTTTTATGCCCGCGGTCAAACCGGACAACAATTGTTACTCGGAGCATATGGAGCGCTGGAACGCCAGATTGGGTTAGGAACTGTGGAAATGTATAACCGCCATGAAATGGTGGACGTAGTTATCGTAGACGGTAAAGCACGCGGTATCATCGCCCGTAATTTGATTACCGGGAAACTTGAAAAATATTTCGGTCACGCAGTTGTATTGGCAACAGGCGGTTATGGAAACGTGTTTTTCCTTTCCACCAATGCAATGGGCAGCAACGTTACGGCTATCTGGAAAGCGCATAAAAAAGGCGCTTATTTTGCCAATCCGTGTTATACGCAAATTCACCCGACTTGTATCCCGGTAACGGGTGATTATCAATCCAAGCTTACGCTGATGTCTGAATCATTGCGTAACGATGGCCGTGTGTGGGTCCCTAAAACGAAAGAAGACGCTAAAGCCATCCGCGAAGGAAGGAAAACGGCAAACGATATTAAAGAAGAAGACAGGGATTACTATCTGGAAAGAAAATATCCTTCGTTCGGAAATCTTGCTCCCCGTGATATTTCATCACGTGCAGCGAAAGAAGCCTGCGATGATGGCCGCGGAATTGTACCGAGCGGTTTGGGCGTATTCCTCGATTTCTCAGATGCGATTAAACGGCTGGGTATTGATGTGGTGAAAGCGCGTTATGGCGAGTTGTTCCCGATGTATCAGAACATCACGAATGAAGACCCGTTGAAAACGCCAATGAAAATTTATCCGGCTGTTCACTACACCATGGGCGGACTTTGGGTAGATTATGAATTAATGACTTCCGTAAAAGGTTTGTACTGTACAGGCGAAGCAAACTTTAGCGACCACGGTGCAAACCGGTTAGGTGCATCGGCTTTGATGCAAGGATTGAGTGATGGCTATTTCGTGTTACCGGCAACGATCAGCAATTACCTGGCGGGTGAGATTTTCACAAAACCAATTCCGACAGACCATGCTGCGTTTACCGAAGCAGAAAAAGGAGCGCGTTTGCGGGAAGAAAAATTGTTGAGTATAAAAGGCAAACGCACCGTTGATGATTTCCACAAAGCGTTAGGAAAAATTATGTGGGAATATTGCGGAATGGCGCGCACAGCTGAAGGCTTAACGAAAGCACGCACTTTGATTCAACAACTTCGTAAAGAGTTTTGGGAAGATGTAAACATTCCCGGAAAAATTGAAGACTTCAACCCGGAGCTGGACAAAGCAAATCGCGTAGCCGACTTTATTGAATTGGGTGAGCTGATGGTGATTGATGCACTGAATCGCAACGAATCATGCGGAGGCCACTTCCGTACCGAATACCAGGATGCCGGTGAAGCGAAGCGGGACGATGCAAACTATGCCTACGTAGCAGCATGGGAGCACACTTCGGTTGATGGCAATCCGGTGTTACACAAAGAGAACCTTGTGTATGATAATATTGAAATGCAAGTCCGTTCTTACAAATAATTAATTGATGAATTGATTTAACGATTTAACAATGGAGGGGAGAGTTCCTTATGATAAGCGGGAGAATCCAATTGTTGAATTGACATTTAAGTTTTCATTGAGAATGATTGAGTTTTGTGAGCAGCTTAACGAGAACAGGCAGTATAATTTGAGCAGGCAATTATTCCGGTCGGCAACTTCGATCGGAGCAAATGTTAAAGAGGCTCAAAACGCTGAAAGTAAGGCAGACTTTGTACATAAATTAAAAATTAGTTTAAAGGAAGTTGAAGAAACTGAGTATTGGCTTGAATTGTGTCTGAATTCCAAGAATTATCCGGATACGGAAGAAGAATTGAATCAGCTAATATCAATCCGAAAAGTTCTTTCAAAGATTATAGCAACATCGAAATCAAGTTTAAAAGCGATCAAATAATTGTTAAATTATTAAATCGAGTCATTGTTAAATTAGAACTATGAAATTCAATTTGAAAGTTTGGCGTCAGAAGAACGCAAGCGATAAAGGTAAACTGGTTGACTACACAATTGACGGTGTTAACCCGGATCAGTCATTCCTGGAAATGGTTGACGTGCTGAATGATAATCTCGTTCGCAAGGGTGAAGATCCGATTGCATTTGATCATGATTGTCGGGAAGGAATTTGCGGAATGTGCAGCATGTATATCGATGGCCGGGCACATGGTCCGCATCACGCAGCGACAACCTGTCAGCTATATATGCGTACGTTTAAAGATGGTGATACGATCTATGTTGAGCCCTGGCGCGCAAAAGCATTTCCTATCATTAAGGATTTGGTTTCTGACAGATCTGCACTTGACAGAATTATCGCGAGCGGTGGTTTTGTAAGCGTAAATACAGGTCAGGCACAGGATGCAAACAACATTCCGGTTAATAAGAATGATGCTGAAAAAGCAATGGATGCTGCAGCGTGTATCGGTTGCGGTGCTTGCGTAGCGGCCTGCCCGAATTCATCTGCGATGCTGTTTGTATCGGCAAAAATTTCTCAACTGGCGTTGTTGCCACAAGGTCAGCCGGAACGTGACAAGCGTGCTGTAGCGATGGTCGAGCAGATGGACGAGGAAGGTTTTGGTAACTGTACCAACATTGGCGCATGCGAAGCAGAATGTCCGAAAGAAATTAAGCTTACCAACATTGCCCGCATGAACCGAGACTATATCGGGTCCATGCTTGGCTCGGATGAGAAAGGAAAGTAGATAGTTATGGGTTATGCGTTAATCGCTTGTTAGCACACTAATAACGATTAACGCATCATCTTTTATTCGCTCTTGCACACCGCAATCCCATCGGAAGTCCGGGCACCTGCAGCACTCCCAATATTACCACCGGCCAGAATAATGTCACGTTCAGGACCTGAGTTGCTGAGATGAACTTTAATGCACGCTCCCAATGCAATCAGTTGTGAATACGTAACAGGGGTTTCATCTGCCAGCATGATAAGCGCTGTTTCACTTTTACCGGTGTTTCCTTCAACCGGGTTTAATAAAGCAGCAACAGCGGCATCCGGAGAAGAGATATCCCCCAAATGTAAATGAACCGGGTGTTCGAGATTCCCATCGGTGCCTGTTAAATCGATCACAACAACGGCACTGCCATCTTTCTTCTCTTTGAATGTTGCCTTCCCGCTGATCGGGTAAACCGAACCGGCCTGAAGCGCATATACCTCTTCATTTCCTGTAAAATCTGTCTGTACGCTGTCATTTTCCTGGCAACCAAAAAAGAGCGTCAAAACTATCCCTGCAATAATCTTTTTCATGTTCTGACCGTAATTTGAGAGTAATTTAAAAAAACCAACTAACATTCTGTCTCGCTTTTACATTAGATTTGTCGTGCGTTTTAAAACTGGCACGGATGTGGCATTTAATTAAACGCTTTACTCTAAAAGATATTTTGTGAACCGCATTTTTCCCCTCGTTTTCGCGATTCTCATTGCCTGTAGCCCTAAAGTTACGGTACCTGACAACCCCAAGCCGGCAT
>CAZHQP010000091.1:0-9303 GCA_964534735.1 uncultured Roseivirgaceae bacterium | reverse complement strand
CAGCAGCGATCAGGATTGCCGGCAAAACATTAATTCGAAGTTTCATAGCAAGATAGTTAACGGGTGTATTGGGTTCGGTTTTATACTTTTTTAATAGGTAAAGTCAAGTTTTGTTAAGCCAGCCTGAACTTCGGGGGCAGACATAAACAAATCCCACAACAAGCCGGTCCGATAATTCTCGATCATTACAATAATAGGCCCCTGGTCAATCGCCAGATAAGAATCAGCATACCAGTTTTCAGTAACATTAAAGGCATCATAAAATCCATAGTTGCCCCAGAGTCTGTCGCCCATAGTATAATAGAAAAACTTCAATGCACGCATGGATTCTGTTGGCGAATACGGGAACGATGAAAGGGCTGCTGTTGGAGTAATAACACCCAGATCATTAGCAGGGGACTGTGCACCATAACCCAAATGATTATCGCTTGCTGTTAATCCCCAGCATTCATCGCTATAACCCACAAAGTTTTTTGGATTACGCACACAATATCGGTAATTGATTAAAGAGTGATTTACATTTTGCGTCCAGTAATCAGCGTATTGATCGCTCAGGTTAGTAGGATTCATCCCAACAAATGAATAATGCGTAAAGAATAATGGCCCCCCGGAAGGAGAGCCTACCGGTAACACGAGTCCTTCAGAAGGGGTTGTGTTTCGGATGCCGCCATTGCTGGCCCATCCTGCATCATAAACTGTTTTAGGGATCGTGAATGCCGGAGTAGGAGCAGATGCCGCCAACACATAGGTAATTAAACATTCATTCCAGCCTTTAATCTGGTGATTCATAATCCACGCCTTATCGGGCGACCAGTGCCAGTATAAAACATTCTCATTGGTTTCTTTTCGATACCATTCCCAATCAACGCCTTGCCATAGCGTGTTGATCCGGTTGATTAGTGCCAGCTCAGCCGGAACCCCTGCATTCAGGTATTGCCGGAAGGTGATAAGACCTTCTACCAGGAAAGCAGTTTCAACAAGATCGCCACCATTATCATTTGTTCCGAATGGAATTACGTCACCATTTGTTCCGTTAATCCAGTGCGACCAGGCACCATGAAAACGATCTGCACCCTCCAGGAAGGTTATGATTTTATCCATCCGCACAAGACCCTGCTCACGGGTGATAAAATTTCTTTCCATGCCTACTATCAGTGCCATAATTCCAAAACCTGACCCACCACTCGTTACCAGATTGCCGGAAGTATTGCGCTCACGCGCCATTCCGCTATTGGGCTCTGCAAAATCATAGAAGTATTTGAAAGTTTGCTTCTGAACGACAGATAGCAAATCGTTGTCATTATTGTTGTCGTTATCCTCATCGTTGGTGATGAGCGGCATTTTTGGTGTATGATCAACTTCGGTGTAAAAGTTTTTCAAGTACGCGGTAAAATTCTCTTCGTCTGAACCTTTAATGGAGGGCAGCAAGCTTATTGTATACCGGTTAAGGTGTTCGAGTGGCGTGGTGGGAGTTATCGTAACTTTTTTATTTCCGTCTGAAAATGAGAAGTTGAGCTCAGGTGGTGTCTGCGAGCTGAGTAATTTTATGGTTGTATTGTTAACCGTAGCCGGATTTACTGCTATCGGGAAGGTAATTTCTATAGACGGTGAAAGGTCCACATTTTGAATGCGGTTAGAGGCATTGACTGTCTGGCCATCAATGGTAACATTGCTTGCTGCAAAGCTGCCGTGAAGTGTAGTGAATTCGACTTCAATTCCAGGGAACACTTCCTTATTTGCTCCTGCAATTTCATCCGTAATGGACAAGGAGATCACTTTGTTTGAGGGAAGAAGCTCGTCCGGTGTTACGGATAATGTTTTATTACTGTTTATAAACTCAAGGTCAAAATCAATAGCACCCTCTGATGTAGATAGTGTTACTGCATTTCCTGTTCGTACATCGATAGGAGCTGAGAAATTTATTTGAATACTTTGATCAATTGCGATGTCTGTGTTTTTTGTAAAATCGGTAAGGTCCAGTGTTTCACTGCCAACCTTAATCGAAGATAATTGGATGAAATCCTTTGGTGGATCTTGTTTTTCGTCTTCCCCGCATGCCAACAAAAAGAGAGATAGAAAAAGATACTGTAATAAGTGCTTTACCTGCATGATGATAGAATAGTGGTTATTTAATAAAATTTAGGGGGTTCTTTTGGAACCCCCTAAAATAATGTATGATGAGAATAGATTAAGGCTTTTCTGAGTTATACATCAGCTCAACCTCCTGTGCAGTAATCGCTCTTTCGTAAACACGAATGTCATCTAACAGACCCTTGAAGTGGTTGTTAGTTGTGATTGATGGATCAGCCCATTCATCAGCAATAACTCTGTTACCACTTGCCTGGATGAAACCAATCGCGAGGTTATTACCACCGCCTGTGGTGTTACCTGCATAGACAACTCCTGAAGCCGCTTTTTTGGCAGCATCTGCTGGCCATAAGTTGAAATCGAATGCACGAACGCGTTCTCCATTAACATACATGGTACCGATTTTTGTAGCGGCAACATAGGTACATACAACGTGTGCCCACTTGTCTTTGAAGTACGCAGCAATACCACCTTCAGCAACTACATCTTTTGCGAAGATAGATCCCTGCCATCCGTTTGGATTTCCGTTCCACCACGTATCTTCTGCATCCGTTACATCGCCCGCCAGCTGATAACGCGTGGCCAGTTTAACGCCTTTGTCGGTTGCCGTCCATGGGCCACCCAAAACTTCAAACTGGAAGCCATACCATCCAGCAAGACCCATTACGAAATGACTTTCTTTGCTGCCATCAACTTTTACCCAGAAGCTTAATGCAAAATCTCCATTTTCCATGAAGTCGTCTGCATTTGGAACTTCAATAATTGTAGTAGTACCATTGAACGATGCTGCTTTTCCGGCAGCAGCATTGCGGGAATCAACATACGTTACGGCAGTTCCTGCAGTTGAAGGATCATAAGCGCCCACCACATCATTTACATTGTTTTCAAATGTAAAATGCGCCATTACTCCATCCGGAGCAAAAGATCCGCCTGTTGTGAACAAACGACTTACACTTGAAAGGGAGGCACCACCTTCAGATTTAAGGCCGGTTACGCTCAATTCAAACTGAGCACCACCGCTTAAATCATTAACAGGAGTAATCGTAACAACTTTTCCGTCTACAGACACAGTAACAGGAACGTCTGCATCATCAAATGTTCTGGTAATTGAAATTCCGTCTGTTGTTGCTTCATCCACGTTTTTTGAGAATGTAGCAACAATTGGCATATCAACCGAAACACCAGTAGCAGCAGTTGCACCGTTAAGATCTGTTGTGCCGGATGTTAATGATGATAAAGCAATAGCTCCACCATTTCCACCACCGTCATCATCCGAGCATGCATAGAAGGTTGTTACACCTGCTATTAGGGTTAACATCACTAAAAATTTAATTGATTGTTTCATAGTTTACTTTTGTTTAGTTAGAAATTCATTTGAACACGGTTATTAGAAATTATATTTAATTGGTTACATAGTTATTATTCCCAGCCGTCATTTTGATCCAATCCTGCCAGGTCTCTTTCAGCTTGCGGGATAGCCAGTAATTCGTGCTTGCCGGGAACAAATCCGTAGGGCCCGAGTACAGTTGCGGCTCTTCCGGTTCGAATCAAGTCCCAGAACCGGTGGCCTTCGAGAGCAAGCTCATGTCTTCTTTCGTTGAAAATGATGTCATGCAGAGCAGATTTTGTTTGACCATTATAAGGACTTAGTCCAACGCGGGCACGGACTTTGTTTAATTGCGTTTCAGCCTCTACAGTTTTGTTATTTTCATTCAACGCTTCTGCTGCCATCAATAGTACGTCAGCATACCGGATAAGTCTTCGGTTATGGCCAAAAGAAGGAGGTACGGTTGATCCGGGAGTCCATACTTTTTGATTATAGGCCTCAACCTCCACAATACCTGTTGGAAAACCGGGATATACAATTCCATTATTAGCATTGTCCGGTGTATTTCCATGGCCGACAATCAACACTCCGTCCAGGCGCTCACCCAAGTCAAGTACAGTAGAATCCAACCGCGGATCTCCGCCTTCAAATGAGTTCTTTAAATCCTCAGAAGGCCGGTTAAAACCCCAGCCTCGATTAGGTACACCCCTTACGCCTTGTACGTTTGCATATTGATTGCCACCGCTACCAACGTTCTCTTCACCCGCTGCTCCGATTTCGAAAACAGATTCAACACCTTGCCTTCCGGCTTCACTATTCGCATCTCCGAAAGCGGGCATGAGATCATAATCATTTGAGTTGACGACAGCCATGGCATAAATTTCTGCATTTGGAAAATCTCCAACCCACAAATAAAAACGAGCCAGTAGAGCCTGTGCGGAACCTTTGGTTGCTCTGCCTAAATCACTTGCTGCATAGCGTTCATCACCTCTTTCCCACAGCATGTCAATTGCTGTTAATAAGTCTGATTCTATCAAGTCATGGATTTCTTCTACCGGAGCGCGCTGTAATCCTAACGGAACATTAACGGTAGTTACTTTGGGGACCTTGCCCCAGGCTCTTACCAGATCCAGATAAAATAAGGCGCGTAAAAAGTATGCCTCTCCAACGTAGCGATCTCTCAGCTCGGTATCCATGCTGATAGTCGACACCTTTTCGATTACGATGTTCGCTCTCTTTACCCCGAGATAGAGTGTTTTCCACCATTCTCCAACAGTTCCTTCTGTAGCGAGGTGCGTAAAATTATCGTATGGGCCAATGGTTGCACGCGCATCAGTTGGCTCGCTGCCCTTATGTGCATCGTCAGACATGATATCCAGAATTGGAAATAATCCGGAGTTATATCCTGAGTTTCGAAGTGTATTGTATACAGCGTTCGTAGCAAGCTGCGCATCAGCAGCAGTTGTAGGGAAGCTGTCTTGTGTAACTTTTCCCTGTAACGGCTTATCTAAAAAATCATCACAGCTGAAAGGCAGTAGCAACAATGCCAGTGTTACGATTTTAATGTATTTATAAGTGGTATTTATGTTTTTCATAGATACTTAAAATTAAAAAGTAAGATTTACGCCAACAGAATAAATAGACGGAACCGGATACGTTCCCCGATCGATCGCATTGTTAACAGGAGAGTTGCTCGCGATCTCAGGAGTATAGCCAGTCCATTTGGTAGAAGTGAAGATGTTAGTACCTCTCACATACACGCGTGCTGTTTTAATCAGCAGCTTTTCCGAAAGACTCCTCGGTACTGTATAACCAAGCGTTACACTACGTAACCGCAGAAATGATCCATCCTGGACAAACCGGGAAGAAATCCGGTAATTGTTACCACCTTCTGTGGGCCTTGGCTCACTATTCGAGCTTCCTTCGCCATTCCAGTAATTTCGCACATGGCTTTCAAAATTGTAAAGTCCTACGCGTACCGATTCTTTAAAATTCATGATTTTATTTCCGGACTGTCCCTGGAAATCAAATCCAAGATCAAATCCTTTGTACCCAACCTCTGCACTAAAGCCGTAAAGAACTTTAGGGATTGGTGAGCCTAAATATGTACGGTCTTTATCATCGATAACGTTATCACCGTTCACATCTACATATTTCAGATCTCCAGGTTCTGCATCTGAGAGGTGCGGATAGTCATCAATCTCACCCTGATTCTGGAAGATGCCATCTACTTTGTATCCGTAGAATGCTCCGATCTCGCTTCCTTTTCTGCTGCGTGTCAACTGATCATCACCAAAGATGTCACCTTGTGCACCGTTTGCTTTCAAAATTTTAGTTACCTCATTTTTGATAGTTGTTACGTTTGCGCTTACACGATACCGTAAGCCATTCCATTCGCTGTTCCAACTCGCCAACGCTTCGATGCCTTTATTCACAACTTCAGCAGCGTTATAGGTAATCGTAGCTCCGCCATTTCCTAAATAGCCCGGCACTTGCAGCGGAACAAGAATATCATCCGTTCTGCGATGGTAATAATCAGCTTCCAGGGTCAGCTTGTCGTTGAAGAATCCGGTTTCAAGACCGATATCTGTTTGGTACGTAGTTTCCCATATGAGGTCAGGATTTCCGGCCCCACCGTATGTAGCACCAGGATATAAGATGTCAGATCCAAAAACAGCGCCTAAACCGTTGTCAACTGTAGAGTAAATGCGATCGTAAGGGATTTTATCATTACCGATGATACCCCAGCTCGCACGTATTTTGAGGTTAGAGAGCTTTTCCACCGAGCTCATGAAGCCTTCATTGATAACATTCCAACCAACGGCCAGCGATGGGAAGTTACCATACCGGTTTTGAGGTAAGAACTTGGAAGAACCATCTCTTCTGAATGTTGCGGTAAACAGGTATCGATTATCGTACGTATAGTTAGCACGGAACAGGTATGAGATCATGGCCCAGTTTAATCCAAGCTCAACTCCGTTCGGATCGTTTATAAATGTCGGGTTAAGAATGCTTGGGTTGAAATACCAAAAATCTTCGCCTTCGCGGATCAGGTTTTCGGAATAGGTCTTAACATATTCTGAAGAAGCTTCCTGCATGGTATACCCAACCAGGGCATTGATCCGATGCTTGCCAAACTGCTTGTTATAGGTTAGTGTATTTTCCCACAGCCAGGTTAACTGATCGCTGTAGTTTTTTGCCAGGTCATTTTCGGAATTTTGCTGTGCGGTTGAAACGAAATAACGTGGTGAGAATGCAGTGTTCTTGCGATAGGCCATATCAACACCAAAGCTTGTACGGAATGTAAATGCATTTAAGAAATCAGCTTCTGCGAAAATGTTTCCGACTGCACGAATGGCTTTATCGAAGCTGTTGGTATGCTCAATATCAGCCAGCGGGTTTCCAACTCCCGGCACATCAGTATAATGTTTTGGGTTAAGTCCTTCCGGATTTGGCGCTGCCGGATCAAACGGGTTAAGGGCGGGCCAAGCACGGTACGATACAAACACCACATTGCCATTTGTATTTTGCTGTTTGTTAGGCGTTATGGTAATGTTATTTCCAAGTCTGATTTTACTCGACAAGTTGTAGGTGTTATTGAACTTCAGCGTAAGACGCTCATAGCTTGATTTTTCGATAATACCATCCTGCTTGAAATATCCTAACCCAAAATAGTATTGAGATTTATCCGTAGCCCCTGTAATGGATGCCTGATAATTTTGAATAGGCGCATCTCTGAAAATCAAATTTTGCCAGTCTGTATTGGGTACAGCATCCGGATTGTTATACGTTGGATCGAACTCGTTCACATAAAGGGCAAAGTCTTTTCCATTTAACAGGTCTATTGTCTTTTGCAATTTTTGAACACTGTATTCTGCTGAGAAGCTTATTACGGGGGCTGTTTGTCCGGACTTGCCGCGCTTGGTTGTTACCATGATAACACCATTGGCACCTCTTGAGCCATACATGGCGGTAGACGATGCATCTTTAAGAAGCTCCATAGATTCAATATCACCGGAACTTAGAAAATCAATGTTGTCGAGAATTACTCCATCCACCACATAAATAGGAGAGGATTCATTGAACGTACCGGTACCGCGAATCCGGACTACCGGAGATGAGCCCGGTGCTCCGCTTGTGCTTGTGACTTGCAAACCAGGAACTTTTCCCTGGAGTGATTGCATCGGGTTAATGGAGGGAACAGAAGTTAGGTCTGAGCCTTTCACAGATGAAACTGAGCCGGTAAGATCAGATTTGCGAACTGTACCATAGCCAATCACAACCACTTCATCCAGTGCAGTGGCATCAGTTTCCAGGACCACATCTGCTACATCCCGGTTGGTTATATCCACAATTTGTGTTTTATAGCCAACAAAGCTGAAAACCAGTGTGTTTTCGCCAGGGGCAACTTCAAGTGTATAATTTCCTTCGAAATCTGTGCTTACGCCCTTGCTCGTGCCTTGTACCAGCACACTAACGCCCGGAAATCCACCCGGTTCGTCAGCTGCAGTGACTTTTCCTTTTATAACCCGCGTTTGCGCCATGGCCGTAGTAGCCAAAAACAGTGAAATGGTAAAAAGTAGAATTTTTCTCATAAGCGGTTTGCCAAATTAGAAGTGGTTAGAGTTCTCTTGATGAAAACTAAAGTTTGGTAAAATCAAGAACTTCCGATAGTTTTTTTCGTTTAAAGGCTCCTTTTAGTGGAAGAAGTACAGATCTTTTTTATAAGACGTTTCCCTCTAAAAAAACATCGATCTCAAACGTTATTCTGCTACAAAAGCAACCCTGTAGAAATTACTTAACCTGAAAAAAACATTGAACCGAAATCGATTCCAAAATGCGATCATTTGGAATCGGTTGCGGGCTGAAGCTTCGTTTTTGGCTTTGTATGAGGATTTTCAAGAATTACCTCTTCCCAGCGGGATGCACTGGGTTTCAGGCCCTTAAGCTCAAGATCTTTAACCCGTTCAGTCACTTTTGAAAGGAATGACCAAACCGTATTGGTTCCCAGGTCCATCTTGTAAGCCAGCGATTCCAGCGTGTTTTCACGTTTTCCGCTTACGGAAAGGTAGGCAAGGTAAAAAGCCTTTTCGATCGGGAATTTGATGCTGTGAAAGATCGTATAGGCTGTTATTGATTCGTTATAACCACACCGGGTGCACCGCCTCGAGAACTTCTGGGTACCTTCAAAATACTTCTCATTCCCGCATTTTCGGCATTGAAAGCCATGATCCCACTTCAAATTCTCAATAAAGCGGTAACAGGACAGGGCATCGGGATAAAGTGTCTTAAACTGGCCGTAATCCATGGTTTTTTCCATGAGTCGCTCATTCAGCACTTCTTTCAACCGATTCTTAAGCTTCCAGTTATCCAGGTCGAGCATGGAATTGATCTGGTTTATCTCCATCGCCTGCTGTTCAAGCTTTTGATTTGTTTCCTCAAATGCGTGATTTTTCCGGTTCAGCTCTTCGGTTCGTTCCTGCACTTTATCCTCCAGTTCTTTATTCACTTTATCCTTCAGCTGCATGTTAAACTCATGCTGATGAATAATGCGCTTAAGCGCGCGGTCGCGGTTGTCTTTCAGAATCCGGATCCGGTCTCCCAACGCAAATGTCAGGAAGAGCATCTCCAGTGTAAAGCTCAGGTGCAGGCTGTAATGCGACATAATGGTGAACGGCAATACATTCATGTACACAAGCATCCGGATAAAAAATCCGAAGAACAGGATACCGTACGCAATTACAAAGAAACGTGCGGGCCGGTAGCCCTGGTACCACACAACAATTCCGGTATAGAAGATTAATGAAAGCGGAATGATCTCAATATTCCGGTAGGAGAATAAACTTTGATAAAAGAACAGCGTAAACAGAAAAAGTGCAGTTCTTCCG
>CAZHQP010000090.1:0-9447 GCA_964534735.1 uncultured Roseivirgaceae bacterium | reverse complement strand
CCTATACTGGATGACGCATTGCTTCCAAGACGCAAAATTGCATTGGAAGAATTCATGCTAAAGTCACGGGTAACGTTTACGGTTGTTAGACCGCCTGTGTTAAATCCTGAAGGGATTGTATTTGAAGAAGTAATACTAAAATCACGGCCGATGTTAATGATTGTTCCGGGAGATGCTGAAGAATTAGTCGCAAAAAAAGATCTTCCTGAACCACTGATCAAAAGATCCTGCCCAATGGTGATCACCGGACTCGTTGCTGCACTTAGGAATAATGCTCCCGTACCGGTGTTCTGAATATCGAGAGAGCCGGCAATGTTTGTGACAAGCGCATTCAAATTAAAGATGTTTGTCAATAAGGGCGTGTTCCAAACTATGTTACCAAATGTTTGCGACCAGTTACCGGCAGCAGTAGCATTTACAAACGAGCTATATCCTGTGATCTGAAGAGTTGATGCTGAATTCCAGGTAGCATTGGGAATTACGCCCTGGGTAGTAGTGAATTCGTGGCGATAAACACCTGAGCTGGTAAAGGAAATATTTGTTCCGTTGGATCCTGTGATAGAAGATCCGTTTGAACCAATCAGTGTACCCTGAGCTTTAAGTGCATTGGAAACTGCTGCAAGGTTCAGTGTACCTCCACTCTGAACGGTAAGCGTCCTTCCACTGCTAATTCTTGTTCCGTCAATGGTAACACTGAGTCCTGAAGGAATCGTAACATTATGCATCACAATGATTGAATCTGAATTGGCTGCATTTGGGATAACCGGGTTCGAAGACCAGGTTGTTCCAACATTCCAGGGGCCGTCATTTACAGATGTAATGGTCTGGGCATTAAGCCCGAAACTTGCCAATACCGTGGCTGCAATAATAAATATTCTTAAAACCGGGGTTGACATGGTGCTTTTGAGGCAAAACATCTGTAAAAATAGCATAAAATCGCGGATTATACCTAATATTTAACAGAGGTTAATTGGTCTGTCCGTATACTGGTAACCCGATCTCAGGAAATTGATTTCAGAAGAACTTCCACAACTTTTTCCCGTTGATTTTGGGTCAGATTTGATCCGGATGGAAGGCAAAGGCCATCTCTGAAAAGTCTGTCAGAAATGCCATTTACATAAGCCGGTGCCGATTTAAAAACAGGTTGTGCATGCATGGGTTTCCACAAGGGTCTGCTCTCGATGTTATGCCGATCCAGGTCAAGCCGGATTGTTTCACGTGTAAATGCCTGATTATCAGGATTTATTAAAATCGTAGAAAGCCAACGATTACTGAAATAACCTGCTGGTTCTTCATTAAAGCTAATCCCTTTTACAGCTTTAAGGGCAGATTTATAAAATTCATAATTAGCCCTTCTCTCCTTAATGCGTTGATCAAGAACCTTTAGCTGGCCCCTGCCGATGCCCGCACAGATGTTGCTCAGCCGATAGTTGAAACCGATTTCTTTATGTTCGTAGTGTGCCGCTGTTTCCCGGGCCTGGGTGCTTAAAAAGCGTGCTTTTTGAATCCATTCCGCATTTTCGGAGGCCAAAGCACCACCACCGGAAGTCGTAATAATCTTGTTACCATTGAAGGAGAAAATTCCAAAGTCGCCGAAAGTTCCCAAGGCTTTGCCCTGGTAGGTTGAGCCCAATCCTTCAGCTGCATCTTCAATAACCGGTATCTCATATTTCCGGGCGATGCTCATGATTTCCTCCACCCGGGCCGGCATTCCATACAAGTGAACCAGTACAATCGCTTTAGGCTTACGGTTTGTTTTTTTAATCCGGTCGTTAATGGCTTCTTCCAATAAAGCCGGGTCCATGTTCCACGAATCAGCTTCCGAATCAACAAAAACAGGAACTGCTTTTTGATAAGCAATAGGATTGCAGGATCCTGAAAATGTGAAAGTTGAACAAATTACCTCATCCCCCTGCTCAACACCCAAAATAATCAGCGCGAGATGGATCGCTGCCGTTCCGGAACTCAGTGCAGCTACGTGACTATTTCCGGTATAGTTCCCCAACTCTTTTTCAAATGCAGTGATGTGCGGCCCAACCGGTGATATCCAGTTGGTATCAAATGCTTCTCTTACAAACTCAAATTCAGCCCCACCCATGTGGGGTGACGACAACCAGATTTTTTCAGCAGACATATTCGCAAATATAGTTCGCAAACAATGATTAGCGATTCCTGAAGTCCAGATATTCCTGATGATAGAATGCCGGAATTAAAAGAATAAGAAGTACGGGATTAATAATCAGCCGGTGCAAAAAAGAAAGCAGAGGCCCGTTATAGGATGGATAGTATACCTTTAGTAAAAAATACGGTAGCAGGAACAAGACGGTTCCGGCCAACTGAATATAAATGCTGAATGCTAAATACTTTTTATTCCAGAACAGGCAATAAATCAGCAGCATTACCAGCATGTCGTTCAGTAAAAATCGAATCGACTTATTAACTATAAATTGCGTAACCGGACTGAACGAAAAACCCAGTTTACCCGAAATGTTAATGCTTTGAAACAGGAAAACAAACGCCAGACCTGCTATGCTAAGCACTGCAAGCCATGCCCGCTGTGTTCTGTTATGGTTTCCGCTTAGCAAGTGCATACTTTCTGATCCAGAATATCCACAAGGCAAATACAATTACATAAATTATTCCTGTAAAGAAATACTTATGCGTGATGTAGAGGTAGCGTGGAAATTTTAACGCAACAAAGAACAGGATAATAATCCGGGCAAGGTTAACGGTATGAATAATAATTATTCCTGCCAGGCTAAACCAGGCAATCGTTTTTGTATAGGGTCCAAACGCAAACAGAAAAGAAAGGAAAACAATTACCACATTGACGCCATTGCATCCTTCGTACACAGAAATAATTTCCTTATTGTTCAGAATAACCCCGGTTGTCGGCTTAAGGATATGGCGTACAATCTCTGTATCCCAGTTCATCACATTCAGAAGAGATGAGGTTTGAACAGTAACGTTATAGGTTATCGGATCGCAGCCAGGCTCGTAAGCCGTTATAAACAAGGCGTACAATACATTGGCAATAATGTACATACCGACAAACTTGCCCAGGAAAAGCAAAGCCGGCTTAAAATCGGTGAGCATCTTCCGGGTCATCGTTTTATAATTCGGGCGGGCACACCTGCTGCTGTGGATTTTTCAGGTACATCTTTTATAACCACTGCTCCGGCTCCAATTTTTGCTTTATGCCCGATGTGTCGTCCGTTAAGGATTGTTGCACCTGAGCCAATAAGAACCTCTTCACCTATGCTGACGGAACCCGACACGTTAACACCGGGCATTACGGAACAATAATTTCCGATAATGACATCATGCCCAACTGTAGCATGGAGATTAATCAGTACGTGATCCCGAACTTTTACAGAACAGGTTATACTAACACCTGCTGAGATTATACAACCCTTTCCAAACTCAATACTTTCTTTATCCAGCAGCCTAACAGAAGGATGAATAAGGGTTGGAAAGTTAATGCCGGGTATTTTTTTTAACTTCTGTACGATTGCCGCCTTTGCTGCGGGATTACCGATAGTGACAACAACATTCCTGGAGGCCTCCTGTTCGTTCGATAGTTTCTCGACCGGATAAACAAGTACCTCATTAATACGTTGCCCCGCCAGATTATCATCTACGAAACCTGCAATTTGCCACTCAGGAAGTGCTTTAAGTAAAGCCTGAACTTCACGGCCCAGACCACCCGCACCATATAGATAAACGGGCTTCAATGCAGGATAGGTTTAATAGTTCTGGCCGGATTACCAACCGCCACACAATAGTCAGGCAGATCTTTGATAACCACACTCCCCGCTCCAATAATCGACCATTTACCAATCTTCACCCCGGGAGCAATTGTTGAACCTGCACCAATTAAAGTACCTTCTCCAATGTGTACTTTACCGCAGAGCACGGCACGCGGTCCGATATGCACGAAATCGCCAATCCGGCAATCGTGATCCACACTACAAACCGTATTGAGAATAACATGGTTACCGATCTGCGTATTGGCCTGAACAACCGCTCCCTGAAGAATCATAGAACCTGCTCCATAACTTGAACGCGGAGATAATATGCAATTCGCATGACGCGTTAATGTAAATGAGTGCTTCGCTGATTCCGCTAATTTTTTTCGGGTTGCATTATCACCCAAAGAAATGATCAGACCAGCTTCTTTTAATTTGCCGGAATTATATTGACCTATAAAAGGAATTTCAAAAAGCTCTCCTTGTTTATGATCGTCAAAGATGGCGGCAACCTTACGGTTTTCAGAAAACAAGCTTTCGAGCACAACCTTTGCGTGCCCGCCACCGCCCCATAAAATAACATCATTTGTTTCCACGAAACTTTTCCATCGTTTGTGTTGATTGTCCGCTGATGCCTTCCGCTTTGGCAACCTTCACGACAGTCAAAAATAAGATTTTAATATCCAATGCGAAAGAAACATGTTTCACATACCATGTGTCATGTGAAAACTTTTCCTCCCACGAAATGGAGTTTCGCCCGTTAACCTGCGCCCAACCCGTAATTCCCGGCCTTACGAGATGACGCTTTTTTTGCTCGTCATCATATAACCCCAGATATTCGGGCAATAATGGCCTCGGCCCTACGATTGACATATCGCCTTTTAGTACATTCAACAGTTGTGGCAATTCATCAATGGATGTTTTGCGAATAAATTTTCCGACCCATGTTAATCGCTTATCGTCTGGCAACAAGTTTCCGTTTGAATCAGTTGCATCGTTCATCGTTTTGAACTTTACAATCTTAAATATCTTTCCATTTCTTCCTGGTCTTTCCTGAATGAACCACGCTTTTCCGCGATTAGCAATCAACAAGGAAACAAATGCCCCCATTGAAATAGGCAACGTAACAATCAGAACAAGCAAAGCACTTAGCCTGTCGCAAACCGGTTTAATGAAACCTGTATACATATGCTCAGGATTTCATGGTTAGTGTTTTATACTCTGTTAACAATTCCTGCCATACGTATTGCTGATTGAAGCTGGTTGAAATAAAATTACGGGCATTTTCAGCAAAAAGTTTTTGATTGTGTTTACTCTTCATGAGGCTTGTCATCGCACTGATCAGGGCTTTGGTATTTTTCGGGGGCACAATTACGCCCGAATCTCCGTCACGGATCAACTCGTTGCATCCATTGATATCTGAAACGATGCAGGGTATTTGCATACACGAAGCTTGCATTACTACGTTCGGAAATCCTTCCCGATAGCTTGGGAATACAAATATATCAGAAGCCAGTAACCAGGGACGTATATCCTGCTGAAAACCGGTCGGAATGACCCGTGGGTGCTGGTCAATCAGGTTTTTTTTGTTTTCTCAGGAAGCGGATCGAGATGATCTTCTGCCTGTCCGATTAATAACAGATAAACATCTTCTTTAATTTGCAGGAACGCCTCAATAAGCTCAACAATGCCTTTATCACGGACAATCCGGCCTGCAAAACTAAACACGGTAGCCGTTGATGGTATTTTGTTTTGTTCCCGGATGGTTATGGCTTGTCGTTCGAGCGCTTCATTTTTTGAAAAGTAGGAGACGTCAATACCATTGCTGCTTCCCTTGCCGATGATTTTAAATTTTCGAAACCGGTTTGAGTCCGATTTAATTGAGAATTCATGCAAAATAAACTCCAATAAAGCGACAGAGTTCGGATAAATATATTGCGCGGAGTAGTACGTAATTCGCTCCGTAATTTTTAAAATCACTCGCTTTATTCCGGATGATTCTATCCAAGGCAAGCCTGCAACAGTATGCATTCGAACGGGAACGCTGCAAATCCAGGCAGCCATCATCCCTAAAAGTCCAGCCTTTGGTGTGTGTGTATGGACAATATCAGGCTTTAATTTTTTAAATAGCCGGATCAGTTGTATCAAGCATTTGATATCCTGCCAGGGAGTAATGGAACGCGTAAAGGGGATGATAACATGCCTTATTCCCTCCCGCTCAACATCCCTGATTTCCGGGCCTTCCGCACTGACTGCCAGGACTTCGAAGCCATGGTTTCGCATAAACACCAGCTGACCGCCCAGTAATTTGTGCAATGAAACAGGCACTGTGGTTATTCTGATCAGGCGCTTTGTCATCCCTTACGAATTTGGCAATGGCTGCCTGACAGGCATTTCACTTGCCTGCCGCACACTGATCAGATAAACGCAAATGAGTACCAGCATAAACATTACCATATTCTTCTGCCGAATGATAATCCCCAGGTTACTGAGCGAGCTTGACATAAAGTAAGCTGTTGAGCCGAGAATAAGAAGCGAGGCTTTTAGATGGCCCGGCATTCTCAGAATTTCCAGGATACTTTTATAATGCAATATCCGGATGAACAGTAAAATGTAAAACAGGTTTTCAATTGATACAACAAAGCCAAAAATATTTCCGGAATCAAAAAACAACGGACGGAACAAAAAGGTGAGTATTTTCTGAGGGATACTGTAACTACTGATGTCAATCGCAGATGCAACCGAACCGCGGCTCAGGTTCTTGGTACGCACATCGGAAAGGTCATCTATCTTTTCCAGGTTATCTTCCTCAAGACCTATAAAGTCCAATACACTGGGGGCTATAACAACAAAGCCGTATATTGAGACTGCGAGGAATGCAGCCCTCCAGAAAATATTGATGCCGCGGGAACTGGTTAAGAGTGAAAACGCCAAGCCAACAATCACCAAAAGTGCAATATGCGGACGAATGAAGTACGTCAGGTAAAAGCTGATCAGCATACCCGGAATGTTTCGTGCCGGATTGGTAAGGGAAAAAATAAAGAGCGAAAGCGCCATAAAGATGATGGAATCTTTCCCAACACCTGATGACCAGAAATGCATGTTTGGCAGAAACAAAATCAGCATCTTCAAATCAAAGCCCAACCATGTAACGCGGCTCTTGAATGTTCTGTTCAGCGTCAGATACAAGTATATAAATCCGATGTATCCAAAAAGGGAAAAGATAAGCGAGCCTGTAAATAATGAGATGCGCAACATCTGCGCCAGTGGGAAAGTCAGAAAGTGAATGAATGAAGAACCTGGTTCGTGCAGGTATAGCAGCGAATAGCCTTCACGGAATCCAAACCGGTATGGGAATCGCCAGTAACCAACTGAATCTCCACCAAACGTGGATATATAAATAAAGTATAAAACCGAAAATGCAAGATGATAATAGAAAATCTGCAATAATCTTCTTCGCGAAAGATCCTCAAACCTGTTGGAATAAAACCGGGCCAAAAAATGGCCGGTAAGAATTACAAGCAGAATTAAGATTATGTCGAAGAAAATCATGGAGCAATATGTTATTTATCCTTCAGCAATTCAACCCATTTTTGTTGCGCACGCTGAAGCGAATATGAAGCCTCGGCTAATGCTCTGCCTTTTTGACCCATTCGTGCCAATGATTGAGGATCATTAATAAAATATAAGAAAGCATTTCGCCATTCTTCCGCTGTAGTGGCCAGGAAACCATTCTCCCCATGATGAATAATACTGCGATTAACTCCTATCGGAGTTCCGATCACGGGCAATCCGCAACCCATGTATTGAATAAGTTTGTAACCACACTTACCTCGTTCCCAAATAGAATCCTCCAGTGGCATAATTCCAATATCAAAGTCGCGGATAGATGCAACCTCCGTGCGCTCGGTCCATTCTACAATGCGCTCATGGATACCTAACTCCATACCTTCACGGGCGCCTACCAGGTTTAAACGAATACGATGCGTATCATAAAGCTCCTGAAAAACGGGCTTAAGAAACTCCAGGTATTTGGCGGTTATCGGTGAGCCAATCCAACCAACAATAAGGTTTTTTGCTGAGAATGTACTTTTCTGAATATACTTTTCAACATCAATAACCGTAGGGATCAGCACAACTTTTTTTGCACCCGAATCGATCGCTTTCTGCTGAATATAGTCATTGCCTGCAATTACCGCAGAAGCTTTACGCATAACGATATCGATTTTTTTCGCAAGCAGTGATCGGATTAAAAAACTTTTACTGATGTCGTAGTTATGCCAAATCGCATCATCGTAATCGGCAATATACTTTACGCCAATGAATGAAAGCAAGCGTTCCGGCCAGGCGGGGAAGTATGGAAAAAGCTCCTTTTCAATGACAACTTTATCGTACCGGAAAACGGTGAACAATACAAAAAAACGTCTTGCAAAAGACTGAAAAGCTTTCCACTTGTTGTGAGATCCGTGCAAATACAATTCACCCAGGTATTCGCTGTCAAAAAAAGGTGAAACAACACAGCTGATGTTTTGTTTCTCAAAATATTCCAGGTATTGATACGTACGCAGCCTGCTGCTTGCGCCTTTACGGGTGTACTTGGTAAAAAAGATTACACGCATGTATCTGAAATAAACTGCAAGCTACCAAATATGAATTGATTTACGGAATATCATTCTTTTCTTGTTTCAACAGATGAGCAACCTCAGCTGAGTATGCCACCGAGCCTTCATAATTAAGGTGCGCGACATCATACATGTAGCTTTCATTTGATATATACTTTGGATTATTCACAAAGCTGGTGTACGTAAGGCCTTGCAGTTTCAACTGTTCATCAACTTCTTTTAGGTCCGTCCGCTCACATCTGAAATTAGCGAACCGGGGGGAAATAAAAATCCTGAGCTGGATATTATTCTCTTTACAAGTCTGTACAAATTCACGGAAGGCTTCAATAATTGCAGGATCAAATTCCTCAACATTATTACAATTATCAATTATAGCCGTGCTCGTCATTCTATGTCCTTTCACATATATATAACCGTTAATATCCTTTACACCTGTCTCAGGCTTGAGGTTCCGGGTTAAAATCGAGAGTACAGATGAATTATACGGCAATACCTTCGACCAGGAAAAATACCGATAGCCAGGCTTAACCAAATCAATCATTTTACGGACACTTTCTTCCTTTGTATAATATGGAAGCAATGAATTGACGAGATCGTATTTAGTTTGATCCTTTACAAATTCATTCTCATTGATATCCAGAATAACGAGCTTCGGTGTTTGACGTTTAATGATCATTTTAAGAACAGGGAGATGATACAAGACGGTTTGTGCAGACCGTCCGGCATTATATACACTCATACCTAAAGAGTCCTTAAGAATTTGCGGATTGTAATGATAAAGTGCCCGGGAGGATCCAAAAATATATACATCTGCTTTTGACTTATTGATTGCATAGTATGCACGGGCACGCTCTCCACCCTTCATGCGGCTATGAAGATAATCTAACCCGCTTCCTGCAAGAAAGTCAACGCCCCACACCAGCAGCAAGGCTATCAGGGCAAATTTTAAGAACTTTTTAAGCTCCGGATTCATGATCAAAATTGAAAGTAAATAAACTGTCCTCCATCAAATACACCAATCAGCAAGATAAGAAAGAACAATACAGCCATCGTAATGTAGCTGAATTTCATTCTGC
>CAZHQP010000089.1:0-9461 GCA_964534735.1 uncultured Roseivirgaceae bacterium | reverse complement strand
CCAGGAACAATTCCGCTGCAAAGCTTTTGTTGATAAGGCAATCGGGTACGGCATAGAAGGTGTTCAGGTTGATGGCAATAACATTTTAGAAGTTTATCATACGGTAAAAAATCTAGCAGAGTCATTACGAAAAAAATCCAAGACCAGTTCTGTTAGAGTGTTTGACATTCCGTATGCGCGGACATGAAGAAGCTTCCGGAACAAAATATGTTCCTAAAGAACTCATGGAAACATGGGCTAAAAAAGATCCCGTAGAAAATTTTGAACAATACTTAACGCAGGAGGGGATCATTGACGCGAAGTATTCAGAAACACTTCGCAAAAAGATCAAGAAAGAGATTGAAGCCGGGCTGGCTGTTGCTTTTGAGGAAACGCATCCTGAAGCAAGCACCGAAACCGAGATGAGCGATATGTATGCGCCTTTTGTGCAGAACGTTATCGCTCCTAAAAAAGATAAAGCGACTGAAAAACGATTCATTGATGCAATCAGCGATGGCTTGCGCCAAAGCATGGAGCGCTACGATAATCTTGTGCTGATGGGCCAGGATATTGCAGAGTATGGCGGAGTGTTCAAAATCACCTATGGCTTCGTAGAAAAGTTTGGTAAACCACGCGTGCGCAATACACCCATTTGCGAATCCGCTATTGTGGGTGCCGGCCTGGGCTTATCCATTAAAGGCATGAAAGCAATGGTTGAAATGCAGTTTGCCGATTTCGTCACGGAAGGTTTCAATCAAATTGTAAACAACCTCGCGAAAGCGCACTGGCGCTGGGGCCAGCAAGCCGATGTTGTTGTGCGGATGCCAACGGGTGCCGGAACTGCAGCCGGACCATTCCATTCACAAAGCAATGAAGCGTGGTTCTTTCATACACCCGGATTAAAGATTGTTTACCCTTCCAATCCATACGATGCCAAAGGATTGTTATGCGCTGCCATTGAAGATCCTAATCCATATTTATATTTCGAACACAAAGCACTTTATCGTTCGATCAAAGATCAAATCCCGGACGATTATTATACGATTGAGATCGGTAAAGCAAACCTGGTAAGCGAAGGTTCCGATCTTTCCATCATCACCTACGGAATGGGAGTTCACTGGGCAAAAGAAATTCTGGATTCAATGCCTGAAGTACAAGCTGACATACTCGACTTAAGAACGTTGCTTCCGTGGGATAAAGATGCCGTTGAACAAACTGTTAAAAAGACCAATCGGGTTATCCTACTTCACGAAGACACGTTAACCGGAGGAATTGGTGGGGAAATTGCCGCCTGGATCAGCGAACATTGCTTTGCCAACCTTGATGCTCCGGTAATGCGTGTAGCCAGTCTGGACACAGCAATTCCGTTTGCGCCAACACTTGAAAAAAACTTCCTCCCGAAAGACCGGTTAAAAAGCAAGATTCAGGAGATCATGTCGTTTTAAGGGGAGGGTAGTAAGGCATTGGCCCTCAGTAATTAATGAATGGCACCCAATGCTCAAAAATTGCTATCTTAGCCTGTTTTCTACGCATTTTTTTGACGCAAAGAAGTCCATACCTCCGCCTATTGCTTAAAGTCGTACTCTGTACAGGCTTTGTAATTATGCTTTTGGGATTCAATGCCTATGAAGCAGATGCGCAAAACACGAAGGGTGATCGTCCGGAAGTAAGGTCTGGCGGAAAGCGCGAGAACAGGTTTAAGCCGATTCGCAAAAAGAACAAAACACGATCAACTTACAACCGCGTAAAGTCAAACCGGTTTTCTCCGGCCAGCAGTGCACGCGTTTCCCGACCCACAAAGGCAAACAAAAATTTTTACAGCACGCGTAGCTATGCAGGCAATCGCTCGGTAAGTGCGAAAGCATCGCGCCAAAACAGACGAGCGGGTGGCGGAAGAATTACACCCCGATCAAACTACGGCAGCGCACGCAATTTCTTTCCGCAGCGCGGACCATACATAAATAACCGGTCAACAGCAAACTCACGATCTTCGCGCAATAAAATTGTTTCAAACCGAAGTCAGATTGCTCGTGCAAAACGCTTTGGCACAAAACAAAGTCCGCCAAGCGGAAGAACTATAGCATCACCCCGAACTGTTTCACGGCCTTTCAGTTCCCGAAAAAGCACAACTCCATTTGCCGGATTCTGGAACAGGAAAACTAAAGGTGAAACTCCATACACGAAAGGAGACCTTGCCGGCAGGCCATTGCGCACCAAGAACTTTGAGAGTCGTAAGCCCGTGCTTACAAATCCAACAGCTAATCCTTACAAAGTCAAACCCACACGAAGTGATCGTCCATATAGGGGGGGCCGATCCGTGGCGGATATGTTTCTGCTTCGCGATCCGGAAAACCATGGAAAGGTGACATAGCCGGAAGAAAAATAAAAGGAAGAAACTATTCGAGTAAGAGACCATCCATTGGAGGCAAAAGAATCTTTCCGCCACCACGATCTTCCAGCAGAGGCGGTAAACCTTACCGGGGTACATTACCAACAAGTGGTTATCGTTCAATCTCAGGAAAAATAAATACCGGTGGTGCGGCAAAGCCCATTCGCTCACTCGGAAGAAACAGTTGGAACAACAAAGGAAGGCCTGTAGTTGGCAGAAATGCCGGTGTACGCGGAGGCATGAGCGGATATTCCGGAAATATTAAAGGTGATCGCAGAAATTATGCTGCGCAGGGTGAAGGCTATACCGGAAGCATTAAAGCGCGCAAGAGACTCAAAGGTGGTGGCAGCATCACCGGCAGCTGGAACAATGATGGCCGCGCACTTGCCCGTAAAGGCGTATTCAATGGAAACGTAAGCCGATACTCCGGAAATATTAAAGGCGGCCGCAGAAATTACGCTGCGCAAGGTGAAGGCTATACCGGAAGCATTAAAGCACGAAAACCTCTTAAAGGTGGCGGCAGTATCAGCGGAGGCTGGAACAACAATGGACGCTCACTCGCCAGCCGTTATCCGGGTGGTGACCCGGGTGTATCCCGTTATCAGGGCAATGTTAAATTTCAACGCAGACAAAAAGGCGGTGGCAGTATCAGCGGAAGCTGGAACAACAATGGACGCTCACTCGCCAGCCGTTATCCCGGTGGTGACCCGGGCGTATCCCGTTATCAGGGCAACGTTAAATTTCAACGCAGACAAAAAGGCGGTGGCAGTATCAGCGGAAGCTGGAACAACAATGGACGCTCACTCGCCAGCCGTTATCCCGGTGGTGACCCGGGCGTATCCCGATATCAGGGCAATGTCAAATTTCAACCCAGACAGAAAGGCGGTGGCAGCATCAGTGGAAGCTGGAACAATAATGGCCGTGCATTGGCAAGCCGCTATCCGGGCGGTAATCGAAAAATCTCAAACCACACAGGCTATAAAATGTTTGAGCTGAAACCGAGCATGAGGGACCAGGGAGAAGAGTTTACCGGTACATTAAAAGCTAAACCAAAACCAAAAGGCGTTGGCGGCAGTGTAAGCGGAAAATTCTGGAACAACAACCAGCAGTCAACTACTGTAAAGAATGAAAATAGCAGAAGACTGGCCGGATTTCAGGGCAATGTGAAAGCGGAGAAGAACACAAAGAAACCTGTTGATTATTTTCCCGGCAAACATCGGCAGTTCGATTTCCAGCCTTCGATGCGCGATCAGGGTGAAGAGTTTACGGGTCACATTAAGCTGTCCCGATTCAAACGAAATTATATTAAGAATCCTGACGCAGCTGATGAGGCCTTGAAAAAAGCGCGTCCCGATAAAACAACTTACCTGGTTAACGGATTACAAGTTAAAGTAAAACAGAAAGACTATAAGAAAAGACCACATGGAGCTGAAGGATCAATGCCGGGAATCGGACCCGGAAAGGGATCTATCCGCGCAAGCGAGTACACACGCGTTATCCGCCAGCGCTGGGATTATAAACATAACCCGAGCAGTGCACGCGGTGCGCTAAACGTACGCGAGCCCGGTAAAGCATTTTTGAATGCAACCGATTACCAGGGAAATATTAAAGTCAAACGCTTTGATCTGTTCAGCAAAAAGAAGCTTTATCCCGATTCGCGGTTCGTTAAAACGAACAAAAACAATACAGACGAAGAAAGAAGCCTGCTCACGAACTTTAAGCTATGGTGGGCGCGTTTATTCAAGAAAAATGAAAATCAGCCCGATCACCTGAAAGAAAAGGTGAAAAAACCTCGTTACGATAAGGGCGAACAAGGTTTGTGGTATGATTGAAATGTGCGAGTATGAACTGGAACAATCTCGAGAATCCTGATCAGTTGAATCAGATCATTGACGAATCAACTAACGTAAACATTTTAATTTTCAAGCATAGCACCCGTTGCAGCATAAGCCGCGCAACGCTTGATCGGCTTGAACGAAACTGGAAAGAGTCAGAAATACCAAATGTAAAGCCATACTTTCTCGATCTGCTTGCATACCGGAGTATTTCAAACGCAATAGCCGAACAGTTCCAGGTCGAGCATCAATCACCACAGGTATTGATCATTCGCGATGGAAAATCGGTATACGATAATTCGCATTACGGAATTGACTTTCGCGAGATCAGCGAAAAAGTTAAAAATTAAACGTTACGGTTTGCTTCACCGATTCGTGAAGACTTAAAGCAACCGGGCAAGTATGTGCGGCATGCTTTAACCTATCAAGCTGTGCCTGCGTTGCCTTCAACCCGGGGTGTGAAAGACTGATCTGGATCTCAGCAATCTTTCGTGGGTTTGAGGCCATGATTTTGACTACCTCGGTTTTCATCCCGGTGATGTCGATATTTTCGCGATCGGCAACAATAGCCATCGTAGTAAGCATACATCCGCTCAGAGCCGTACACACCAGGTCGGTAGGGCTGAAAGCCTCCCCTTTCCCCTTGTTGTCCACGGGCGCATCTGTAATAACAACCTGTCCGGAGCGGGTATGCGTATTTTCTGTGCGTAAAAAGCCCTTATATACAGAAGTAAGTGTGTTCATAAATACCGTAAGTTAATTTTTTGCGTTACCTTAAAAGCCTCTAAATTTATCAGAAAGTTACCGGAAGGATCATGCGGTTGAAGAATATTTTAGTGATTTTCCTGCTTCTCACAGTGCCCGTTACGGCAAGCATTGCGCAGGTTCAGGATGGATATGAATACCAGACAGAATTCATTTGGGGTATTAGTAAAAATACTTCCGGTGGATTGATTGGCGGGTTTGTATTTAAAAAATCCTTTAAGATGACGGATAAAATGCTCCAGACTTTTGGCCTGGAGATCATGAATGTTAAGCATCCGCAGGAAATCCGGTACAACTCCAGGCTTGGAAATTTCTTTACGTTTGGCAAGCAGAATTATCTATATGCATTCAGGCTTCAATATGGCCGTGACTTTATTTTATTTAAGAAAGCTCCTCAGCAAGGCGTTGAGATAAAAGCAGTCTTTGCTGCCGGCCCAACCATTGGTGTGGAAGCGCCTTATTATGTGGAATGGCAAAATGAGAGTGCCCGTATAACTGTACGCGAACAGTACAATGAAAGTATTATTAAAGACAACATTCTCGGCCCTGGCCGACTCTTTCAGGGATTGGGTGATTCAAAACTGGTGCCGGGCTTAAATCTGAAAGCTGCATTGAATTTTGAACTCGGCATCTTCAAAAGCCAGGTAACGGGTTTCGAAGCCGGCTTTCTCCTGGATGCTTATACACGCGACATCGATATGATGGTGAAAGCAAAGAACTATTCTGCTTACCCAACGTTATTCCTCACGCTATTCTTCGGTAACCGGAAGTAAGGTTACAAAATCAATCCCAGTGCAAGTCCTCCGATAATAATAAACGGTGATGGAACCCGCGTAAACGCGAGCATGCAAAATGTTGCGATCGTAAAAGCAAAGTTCATAAACGTATTGTCCAGTGGCTGAAACAGGATGACAGCTGAAGCCGCAATAAGGCCTGCACTTGCTGCAGTGATACCTTCAAGTGAAGCCCGGATAGCCCGGTATTTTTTCATGCTATCCCAGAATCGAATCACAAAAAATATCAGGAATGTTCCGGGTAAGAAGATACCGAGTGCCGACATGAATGCACCCATGATCTCACCAAACGTTCCATACTCCCGCATGGAAAGCGAACCAATAAATGCGCTGAAGGCAAATACAGGGCCTGGCAAGGTTTGTACAATCGCGTAGCCGGTCAGGAACTCATCGTTGTTGAGATATGGTTTTTTGCTAAACTCAACCGGCCGAACATGCTGCTCGGTCGAATCTTTTTTCACAAATTCAGTCGCGAGCATGGGTACGAGTACCTGCCCGCCTCCAAACACCATACTTCCACTTCGATAAAAATTCTCAAACAACCGGATGGGCCGTGTTATTTCCGGTTTGCTTTTTGTTGCCCAACCCATCAACGCTGCGAACACAAGCACACCCAGCCAGA
Source organism: uncultured Roseivirgaceae bacterium (assembly GCA_964534735.1). GTDB lineage: Bacteria > Bacteroidota > Bacteroidia > Cytophagales > Cyclobacteriaceae > UBA2336. The sequence continues at coordinate 3,077 of CAZHQP010000089.1, read as the reverse complement.
GTAAAAAGTTTGTCCAGCGGATGTTGATTCTCTTTTTCTCTTCACGCGGCTGCGCCCGGAATTTTAGTGCGCTGATCAGTCCGGCAACCAACAGTATCGCAGGAAACACAAAAGGTGTTTGAATAAAGTACGAGGTGACGGCCGCCATGATCATCAGACTGACGCCTGTTTTTGTGTTAATCGTTCGGACGCTGATGGAGTATGCAGCATAGCTGATAAACCCTACCGCCATTGGTTGAATAAACCGGGTAAACTCAAGCGACCAGTTCTTTTGCTCGATATCAAAAAGTGATATTGCCATGACCGTCATAAAAATGACAGAAGGCAATGTCCAGATCAAAAGGGTTAAATAGGCAAGACTTGCTCCGCCAATTTTATAACCAACTGCAACAAGTGTTTGTGTTGAACTTGGTCCCGGTAAGATCTGGCAAAGCGAGTTAAGCTCCATCAGGTCAGCTTCCGACAGATACCCGCGCTTGTTAACTAATATCTTTTGAAAATGCGCGACATGCGCCTGGGGTCCGCCAAACGCTGTGACGGCCAGCATGAGCACGTCTTTCAGAAAAACACCATATCGGACCTGTTGATACAAGCGGGTTCGGGCTTATCTTATTTTTTCTTAAGTCCGATCTCAGCCAGGCGCTGATCCAGAAATGCACCTGCAGTGATGTCTTCAAATAATTTTGGATGTTCCGCATCGATGCAGTTCGGCAGGCACGTAAGATCCATCTCCGATCGCGGATGCATGAAGAATGGTATAGAGTAACGCGGTGTATTCATTTTTTCGCGTGGCGGGTTTACTACCCGGTGAATAGTCGACTTTAATTTTTTATTCGTGTGGCGCTCAAGCATATCGCCAACATTCACAACCAGTTGATCAGGCAATGCCGTAATCGGAATCCATTTACCGTCTCTGCGAAGAACTTGCAGTCCGTCAGCGCTTGCACCCATCAGTAACGTAATCAGGTTTATGTCACCATGCTCAGCTGCACGCACGGCATCGGCCGGTACAGAATCCGGATCCTGAATCGGGTAATAATGAATAGGCCGGAGAATACTATTGCCATGCTTCACTTTTGCATCAAAATAATTTTCCGGAAGGTTCAGGTATAAAGCAATCGCGCGAAGCATATGCACACCTGTTTTTTCAAGTCTGCGATAGACCTCAAGTGCAATCTCTTTCAGTTCAGGAACCTCAGTTGGCCAAACATTATCCGGGTATTCTTTCCTGATTGGATCATCATCGGTTACTTCCTGGCCAACATGATAAAATTCTTTTAAGTCACCGGTGTTACGTCCTTTTGCGTGTTCTTTTCCCTTACCAATATATCCGCGTTGTCCGGCAAGACCAGGAATTTCATATTTCTTTTTAACCTCTTCAGGCAATGCATAGAACTTCTTGACAGCTGTATAAAGCTTTTCAGAAAGATCATCTGTCAGGTAATGGTTACGAACGGCAACAAAGCCGATGTTATGATAAGCAGCGCCCAGCTCGGCAACAAACTTGTTCTTTTTAGCTGCATCTCCGCCATAAAAATCTGCCAGGTCAAGCGAAGGGATTTCAGTATATAAGATGTCGCTCATACAGTCAATCGATTGGTTACTGCAAGCTAAATATTTTTTGGCTAACTTTAGCTTATCCTACAGGGCTTTGATTGACGAGATTCGGAAGGTACAATTACAAACTTTGCATTTATGAAAACATCACGCAGAAAATTCATGAGCGATTCGCTCAAAGTTACACTTGCCACTACCGTTGGCTCATCCATTCTTCTTGAAACTGCCTGCGCAAAAGCGCAGCAGCTTTCAACTACCGAAACACCTATAGCAAATGCATTTATGTTTACACAGATTCCGCTGCCGTATGCAACGAATGCACTTGAGCCGGTGATTGATACGATGACGATGGACATCCATTACTCCAAACATCATGCTGCCTATATTAAAAATGTAAACGAGGCTATCGTTGCAGAGAAAATTACGTATCAAACCGAAAAGGAATTCTTTGATAATGCTTCGAAGCTTTCTGCAAAAGTGCGTAACAATGCTGGCGGTGCGTGGAACCACAATTTCTTCTGGCAGGTAATGAAACCGGGTGCGAGCGGAACTCCGTATGGAAAGATCGTTACCGCACTGGATGCTTCTTTTGGCTCGGTGCCAAAGTTTGTAGAGCAATTCAATGCAGCAGCAACGAGTCGTTTTGGTTCAGGCTGGGCGTGGCTGATCAAGGATGCTTCCGGCAAATTACAGGTTACGTCTACTCCAAATCAGGATAACCCGTTAATGGATATCGCTGAAATTAAAGGCACACCGCTTTTGGGGCTTGACGTTTGGGAGCACGCGTACTATTTAAAGTACCAGAACAAGCGCAACGAGTACATCACGAACTGGTGGAACGTGGTTAACTGGGATGAGGTGGCGAAGCGGTTGGGATAATAAAGAGATATAAGCCATATGGCTTATATCGAAACGTTGTGGGCAATGCTTTGCGGACAACTTGAGAGTCTAATAACAATTTTCGACTGACAAATAAAAAAATTCACGGTGGACATCTCGGACATCATAGCTCTGGTTTTAGGTGGGACAGGTTTATAATTTCAATTATCAGTATCGTATTAACACCACGACTTAGTCTTAAATCAAAACGACTGGAGAAAAGATTAGAATACAGATTCGAACTCTTTCAAAAGATATTGGAGTTGTGGGAATTCACCAATCGACCACTCAAAGAATATGACGTTAAACCCTTGCTGACAGATATAAACAAATTAATTCAGCTTTATGGATATAACTCCGAAATTAAATTATTTAAAGACTTGGTAGATTCTAACGACCATGCTAAGAATCAAAATGAAACCAACAGACAAAGGATGACAATAAAATTTAATGACTTTTTTTTAACATCTTTCAACACATATAGAAAAGAGATTGTTTTAGATCGACTAAAGGATAATTGAAAATTCAACAAAATTGTTGACAAGCACAGCCCATAACCATGTGTATATAACTGTGGTTATGATAATTGCTCCTGGAATGGCCTGATGATCCGGCAGGGTTCATGGCTAGCTGAAGGAAAT